>NZ_PDEQ01000011.1 GCF_002554795.1 Longibacter salinarum
TTTCAACTGCATCGCACGCGGCTGCAGGCCCCGGAGCGCATCGCGAGGCTCGTCCTTGTACTCAGCCTCATCTACGTCTGGCTCATCGCGGTCGCAAGCGCCGTCGTCAAGCGGGGCGACCGATGCTCCGTGGACCGATCCGACCGACGGGACCGAAGCTACCTTGCAATCGGCCTGCGATGGATCCGGCGATGTTTGCAGAACGACGCCCCCATCGACATGCGATTTACCCCCTATTTTTGAAAACTGTCCGGTAGCTAGCCTTGAACCTTGAACTCTGAACTGGCGCCAGCCCTCCAATTCACCCGAAGCAGACGTTGTGCTTGCATCTTTTCCCGGACTGGTTCCTTGAACTGGGATGTTGCCGCGAACTGGGTCGTCCGACTCGTGTGGAGCCGGTCGTCCCGAAGACGATGTTGAGGCTATTACTTGCAGGACGAAGACGCGGAGCACTTCGATTGTGCGGGGAACGAATCCCGATTCTCGGTCCCGCCTTCATTCTGCACGACTTCTTTCTGCATGTCTACGTCTTTTGCCTCTTTAGGCCTCAACTCGCATCTCATTTCCACGGTCAAGGATCTCGGGTACGAAACGCCCACCCCGATCCAGTCCGCTCTCATCCCCTCGCTTCTCGCCGGCCGTGATGTCGTCGGCCAGGCGCAAACCGGCACCGGCAAGACCGCTGCCTTTACGCTACCGATGCTGCACCACCTCGGCGGTGGCGTCGGCGTCATCCGCGGTCTCGTGCTCTGCCCGACGCGCGAGCTGGCCATGCAGGTCGCCAAATCCGCGAAGGCCTACGGCGCGAACGTGGGCATGAGCGTGCTTGCCGTCTACGGTGGGCAATCGTATAAGAAGCAGATTGGCCGCATCAAGCAGGGCGTCGACATTGTCGTCGGCACACCCGGTCGCATGCTCGATCTGATCAACAAGGGCCTCCTCGATCTCAGCAGCGTCGAAGTCGCCGTGCTCGACGAAGCCGACGAGATGCTCAGCATGGGCTTCATCGACGACATCGAAGAGATTCTCTCGTCGACGCCGCGCTCGCGGCAGACGGCCTTCTTCTCGGCCACGATGTCGCGCGGGTTCGAGCGCCTCGCGTCGAAGCACCTCGACAACCCCGAAACCTGCCGCTTGAAGGCAAAGAACCGGACGGCAGAAAACATCGAGCAGCGCGCGTACTTCGTCTCGAAGCGCAACCGCCTCGACGCCCTTCTCCGCCTCCTCGAAACCGAGCGGATCGACAGCGCCATCGTGTTCGCCCGCACCCGGGCCGATACGTTCCGCCTCGCCGATCAGCTTCAGGCGCAGGGCCACGCAGCCGGCGCGCTGAACGGAGAGATGGAGCAGTATGAGCGGCGCAAGATGCTCAACCGCTTCCGCAACGGCCAGGTATCCGTACTCGTCGGAACGAACGTGGCCGCCCGCGGCCTCGACATCGACCACATCTCGCATGTGTTCAACTACGAGCTGCCGACGGATCCGGAGGTCTACGTGCACCGCGTGGGTCGCACCGGTCGCGCCGGCAAGTCCGGGACCGCCATCTCGCTCGTGCCGAACAACCGGCGTAAACGCCTGCGCAAGATCGAGCGCTACACGAAGCGCGACATCTCAACGCACCAGCTTCCGTCGGAGGCCGATGTGCAGGCACACCGCGATGCTCAGGTCCGCGAAGAAATCGGCGAGTGGGTCGATGCCGACGACTGGAGCCGGGAGAAACAGATCGTCCACGAGCTGATGAATGAAGGTCGGAGCCCGGTGGACATCGCAGCTGCTGCGTTGAAAGCCGCCCGTTCACGCACCGAGACCGTAGCGGACGACAGCTCGACGGAGCGTGTCCGTGACTCCCACGAGGACGGCATGGTTCGCCTGAAACTCAACACTGGCAAGAAGAATGGCACGCGACCGGGCCAGGTCGTCGGGAGCATCGCCGGCGGCTCGGGCATCCCCGGAGGCTCGATCGGCAAGATCGACATCCACGGCGGCCACACCATGATCGACATTCCGGCGCAGTACGTCGATCAGGTCCTCGCCAAGAGCGGCCTCTACAAGATCGGCAACCGCCGCGTTCGCGTCGAGTAGCTCCTCAAACCACTTCAAACGCAACAATGCCCCGCTTCGGCTCAAAACCGGAGCGGGGCGTCGTTTATTTCGGGCACCTGGCAGCAAAGCGCGTCGTCCTCCCCGTCGGGATTATCAGGCGGGATCAAGAGGAGCGGCGATACGACAGCGATTTCCGGTTGAGTGCGTTCGCGCGGTCCGGCTGCTCCCGCATCGAGCGTAGAACGTCAATAGCGGTCGCAAGCTGCTCATCGGTCGCATATCGGTAGAAGGGGCGCTGGACCGACGCATCCCATTTCCTACCGACCGCCGCATCGAAGGCGATCCGCTTGAAGCAGTGGTCCTCCGTAACTGGATAGCGAGCGTCGGATTTGGCCTGCGCCGGTAACTCAACTTCGGCGAGATGCTCCATCGTCTCGACCAGACGACGCCGTCGGTGAAATCGCTCGTTCGTCATTGATCGTCGACCCGGACAGTCTCTGCTCCAATCATGCGTAGTCACGCGGATCCAGCACCTCGCCGCTCGCCGAGCCGGTGATGCTGTCGGCATACGCCTTCGCCACGACAGCGGCAGGCACGCCGTCGGACGGATCTTCGCCCATCTCCTCCAGCGTCTCGCTCACCCACGGCGGACTCACGGCGTTGACGCGTACCCCGTCCGGCGTATCGAGAGCCGCCGCCCGGATGAACCCTTCGATTCCGGCGTTGACCATGCTGATCGCTGCGCTTCCGGGCATCGGATGCTGACTCAAAATGCCGCTCACGAGGGTAAACGAGCCCTGACGCGGATTATCCAGATACGGTAGACCGTATCGGACGAGGTTGACCTGACCCATCAGCTTACTCTGAATGCTCAGGCCGAAGTCGTCTTCGCTGAGCTCGTCGAGGGGATTGAAGGCTGCGTTGCCCGCCGCGGAGGCGACGGCATCGAACGACCCGGCCTCCTCGTACATGTCGCGGATCGACTCGGGACTCTCGATGTCTACGCGGATGTCACCGCTGGTCCGAGCGACGCGAATGACATCGTGCTCGCTCTCCAGCGAATCGCATATGGCCGAGCCAATGGTCCCGGTAGCGCCAATTACAAGAATGGTCATGGTGTGCGTTAGAGCGTTTAGGCGTTGGTTCGTTCGAACGTGAGGTCGTTGGCGCCTTGGGTCATTGGCGCGTCTATGCGTCGAGAAGCGTCAGAGGAGCGTAGCGCAGGTTGAGCGTTTTCGTTCCACGGTCGTCGAACGTTACGGTCGCGACGTGCTTTTCTCCGTCCATCTTCACGTCCTGGACCGTTCCGGCGCCCAGCTTCGGATGTTCGACCCGGCGCCCGGCCTCGATCGCCGCGGCGTCCTCATCCGTCGGTCGCGTAGACGCCCTGGATGATGCCTGCTTCGTTCGCAGGCTGGCCCGGTAGTCGTTTCCGCTCTCCCACGATCCATCGCACGTCGGGACGGGGTCTAGCAGGTCCCAAAACCGAGATCGCGTCGTTGGCTCCTGGCGGCGACCGGTACCGCGACTCTTCGCCCAACTCAAAACCGTGTTCGACTCCGCCCGGCTGATTGCAACCGCAAGCCGCCGCTTCTCTTGCTCGATAAAGGCATGGCGACGCACGGCGTGTGTAGCGGGTAGACGTCCTTCTTCCAGCCCAAAGACAAAGACGAGCCGGGCCGTCACGTCTCGGACCTCGCGAAGTGTCGCGATCTGGATCTTAGCTGTTCGGTCAGTTGGCGAAAAGCCAAGAGCGATCGAATCGAGAAACGGCCTGAGTGCGTCGATGTCTCCACTAGCCGGAAGATCCTGCAGAAACCATTCAACCCGCTCCTCCCGCTCGATCTGCTCTCTCGTGCGTCCCCGCGTCACCGGCGTCAACAGTTCCGTGTCCGACAGCACGGCGCGCGCCACGTCCGCCGGCGACGCATCTCGTGCGTGCTGCACGAGCGGCTCCACCATCTCACGGAAGGCGCCAAGAACCCGACGCGCCCGGCTGCTCAGGGCTCCCTCCGATCGTGCACGGTCGATCGCCTCCCAGGCCGACAGGTCTCTCCCTGCGGCATACTCTCGGAGGCGCGCCTGCGTCTTCCGCCCGATCCCGCGTGACGGCCGGTTGATGACGCGAAAGAGATGGGGATCGTCATGCGGGTTGGCAAGGACGAACAGGTAGGACAAAACGTCCAGAATGGTCTCCTGTCCATGCCATGGCCGACCAAGAACCTCAACGGCCAGATCGCTATCGCGACACCTGTCGGCAATCTCATCGCGTAGTGACTGATTCGGTGCCACGACAGCGACATTCACCGCCCCGCCATCCCGTGCCTCCACCCTCTCCTGCATTGCACCGAGGATCCGATCCTGCTCGGCCGAGGCCGACGGCGCCGAAAACTTCTCCACTCGCCCCTCCGGCAACGTGTCGCTCCCACGGCTCGTTGCACGATCGCTACTCGACGACTCTTCTTCGATCAGCCTCCGTGCCGCGTCCAGAATCGGCGTGGTATGTTTGGCTGCGGCCAGCCATACACGGTCGTGGTCGTCGATGGAATCAAACCAATCGATCACGGCGGTTGAATCCGCGCCGAGCGAAGCCATCACGCAGGCTTCCGGATTCACCGCCGCCGTTACGGACTCCGGTCCCAAAGCCTGCAGGAGCAGCACCTCGATGGGCGACAGGTTTTCTGCATCGTCAATCAGGATGTGTGACACACGAACCGGGCTCTCCCCCGCTCGCTCCAGGTGCTCGACCGCACGCTGCACGAGGCGCGCACGATCCAGCGTTCGGGTTCGGTCAAGCGTAGCATCGTATCTCGTCCGCACCTCCGCCAGCGCTTCGTCCGTCAGAGGAAACGACGGGGGCACAGTTCGATCCCGCCCATTGGCAGCCTGCACGATCAACTCCCGCCAGACGTCGTACGGCGATTCGCTCAGGTCGTTGTATCCCATCGCCTCCAAAATGCGCCCGACACGGGCCTGATCGGCCTCCGGATGCGTGAGGGTCCAGTCGTCATCACCCAGCCTGCGGAGGATGTGCGCCGCTATCGCCGTCACCGTTGAGACCACGATGTCGGCGGCAGCATCGTGCGATGCGATCATGGACCGGCGTGTCTCTGCGCCCGTCCCCGTGTTTGCAAACACGTACACGGTTTCCTCTGGATCGATGTCGCGAGCACACCGGATCGCGCGAGCCATGAGCGCCGTCGTTTTTCCCGACCGAAGACTGCCGTAGATCGTTACCGCCCGAGCGTCGGACGATACCACGGCCCGCTGCCCATCCGTCCAGTCCGAGGGATCCATCAAGGGCAGTCGATCGGTCATGGAGTCAGCGAGCGGTGCTGGGTATGGGAAAATGCTTAGCGGAAGGATCCCATTCACGGATTGAAGCGGTGTTCCAGATCCCTCGCACCTGAAAAAATCTGGACAGATCCTTGGACGTCGGTTGCGAGCGAGATGTGCTACCGTGATACTGCCAGTCAGATCTCACACCTTTCGCTTTGCCTTTTTCACCACCGGTACTCTCCTGTGGACGGTTTGCTCACCGTATCGGACGATGGTCTGTACTGCCCGGCCGGGGACTTTCATATTGACCCGCATCGACCGGTCCAGCGAGCCGTCGTGACCCACGCCCACGGCGATCATGCCGCTCGCGGGTCGGAGCATTACCTGACGAGCGCCGAGGGCGAAGGCGTGCTGCGACACCGTATGCTCGACGGTGCCTCGATCCAGACGCTTTCATACGGGGAGACGCTCGACATAAACGGCGTCACGGTTTCGCTCCATCCGGCCGGACACATCCGCGGCTCGGCCCAGGTCCGCTTGGAGCACGGTGGCGAGGTCTGGGTCGTGACGGGCGACTACAAAGTTGCGGCGGACCGAACCTGCACGCCGTTCGAACTGGTCGAGTGCGACGTCTTCATCACCGAGTGCACGTTCGGGCTCCCGATTTACCGCTGGCCGGACCCGGCGGACGTGTTCGAGAAGATCAACCGCTGGTGGAAAAAGAACCAGGAAGAGGGCAAGACCTCTGTTCTCTTCGGCTACTCGCTCGGCAAGGCGCAGCGCCTGATCGCCGGTGTCGATCCGTCCATCGGGCCGATCTACTGCCACGGCGCGGTCCAGAAAATGAACGCCGTCTACCGCGAGGACGGCGTCGATCTGCCGCCCACGACGTACGTGTCCGACGAGAACGCGCTGGACGACTGGAGCGAAGCCCTCGTCGTCGCGCCCTCCAGCGCCGGCGGCTCTCGGTGGATGCAACGCTTCGACCCGGTGTCAACCGGCTTTGCCTCCGGCTGGATGCGCATTCGCGGCAACAAGCGCCGCCGCTCCCTCGACCGCGGCTTCGTCCTGTCGGACCACCTCGACTGGCCCAACCTGAACGCGGTCATCGACGGCACCGGGGCGGAGACCATTTACGTCACGCATGGCAACAACGACTCCTTCGCCCGCTGGCTAAACGAGGAGAAAGGCCTCGACGCCCGAGAGTTGCCCCTACGCTCACAATACGACGGCTAGCGCCGGTGTGAAAGTGTGGAGGTGTGGAGGTGTTAACACTGAACGTTGAACTCTGAACTTTGAACTCTGCCCCATGCAGGCCTTCGCTGAGCTTTACCGTCAACTCGACCGGACGACGAGCCGGAATGCGAAGATCAAGGCGATGGCGGCATATTTTGAGCAGGCGGAGCCGGCGGACGCAGCGTGGGCGGTCTACTTTCTGTCGGGGGAGCGGCCGAAGCGGCTTCTGAGTTCGACCGATATGCGGCAATGGGCCGCGGACCTCGCCGGCATTCCGGACTGGTTGCTCGAGGATGCGTACACGACGGTCGGCGACACCGCGGAAACGATCACGCTGCTCCTGCCCGACGAAGGCGGTAGCGCCGACAAGACGCTGTCGTACTGGGTCGAGGAACGCCTTCTCCCGCTCCGCAACAAAGACGACGAGGTTCAGCGCGAGGAGGTGACGGCAATCTGGCGGGAACTGGGCCGGTGGGAACGGTTCGTCTGGAATAAGCTCACAACGAGCGGACTCCGCGTCGGGGTCTCACAGGGACTCACGGTGCGCGGACTCGAAGCCTTCAGCGGCATCGACCGCGACGTGCTCACCGCTCGCATGATGGGCGACTGGTCGCCGACGGCCGAGTTTTTCAACAACCTGATCTCCAAAGACACCTCCGACGCCGACCGGAGCCGTCCCTACCCGTTTCTTCTGGCCCACCCGATCGACAACGACGCGCACCCACAGGATGTTGTCGGCGACCACGACCAGTTTCTCGCCGAATGGAAGTGGGACGGCATCCGCTCGCAGGTCATCCACCGCGAAGGCGAGGTCTTCATCTGGTCACGCGGCGAAGAACTGATCACCGAGCGCTACCCGGAGGTGGCCACTGCTGCCAAAGCCCTGCCGGACGGTGTCGTTCTCGACGGTGAAATCCTCGGCTGGAAGGACGGCGAGGTGCTCCCTTTCGGCATGCTGCAAAAGCGCATTGGCCGAAAAACCCTGCCATCGGACCTGATGGAAGAGGTGCCGATTTCGTTTGTGGCGTTCGACCTCTTGGAATGGGACGGCGAGGACATTCGCGACTGGCCGCTCCGAAAGCGCCGCCGGCAGTTGGAGTCGATCTTCGACGCCGGACATCATGGATCGGATATTCGTCTCACGACGCCGATTCGCGGCGATTCCTGGGACGACCTGGCCGATGTGCGTGCGGACAGCCGCGATAAGAAAACGGAGGGCTTGATGCTGAAGCGGCTCGACAAGAAGTACGCGGTCGGGCGACCGAAGGGAAACTGGTGGAAATGGAAGGTCGAACCCTACACCCTCGACGGCGTGCTGATCTATGCGCAGCGCGGCTCGGGCCGCCGGTCGACGCTCCACACGGATCTGTCCTTTGCCCTCTGGGATGAGAGCGACGAGCTCGTTATCTTCGCCAAGGCATACTCCGGCCTGACCGACGATCAGTTTCAGGAACTGGATAACTGGGTGCGCCGCCACACCGTGGAACGCTTTGGTCCCGTTCGCTCCGTCGAACCCGAGCATGTGTTCGAGATCGCATTTGAAGGCGTACGCCGCTCGAGTCGTCACAAGTGCGGCGTCGCCACACGCTTTCCCCGGATCAAACGCTGGCGCCGCGACCTTTCGCCGCAGGACGCCGATCGCCTCGGCGATCTGAAGGCTCTCCTCCCCGCCCTCCCCAATCACGTCGCCCCCGACGAATGAGTGCTTCCGCACCCTCGCCACGCCCTGCTGTCGATGCGGAGGCGTGGGGCGAGGCAGAATCTCGGCTTGAAGACTGGTTCTCGGACCGCGGCTGGTCGCCGTTCGACTACCAGCGCGACGTCTGGCGCGCGTACCGCGACGGCGACAGCGGACTCGTCCACGCCCCAACCGGGACCGGCAAAACCTACTCTGTCTGGTTTGCCGTTCTGATCGAGTGGATGGCCGAACAGATCGCCGCCGGGCGCAACATCGAAGCGTACGACGAGCTGACGCCCCCGCCGCTGTCCGTCCTCTGGGTCACGCCCCTCCGCGCCCTCAGCCACAACACGGTCACAGCGCTCCAGCGAGCGGCCCGCGACCTCCGTTTGCCGTGGCGCATCGAGGGACGCACGGGTGACACGTCGTATCGCAAGAAGAAAGGCCAGCTCTCGGATCCGCCCTCCGCTCTCATCACCACGCCGGAGAGCCTGTCGATCCTGTTGTCGTACCCGGACACGAAGGAGCACCTGCAGAACCTGCGTATGGTCGTCGTGGACGAGTGGCACGAGCTGATGGGCTCGAAGCGCGGCGTACAGGCCGAGCTCGGCATCGCCCGACTCCGCCGATGGAATCCCGACCTCCGGACGTGGGGCCTCTCCGCCACAATCGGCAATATGGATGAGGCGCGCGACACGCTCCTCGGTGAGCCCGACGCCGACGGACGACTCATCACGGCCGACATCAAGAAAGACATTCAGATCGACGCGCTGCTGCCCGAGGACGTGCACCGCTTTCCATGGGCGGGCAATCTCGGCCTGCAGATGCTTGACCATGTTCTCTCCGAGCTCGACACGGCGGACAGCGCCCTCGTTTTCACGAACACCCGCGCCCAGGCCGAACAGTGGTACCGCGCCATCCTGGACGCGCGCCCGGAGTGGGCCGGGCACCTCGCCCTGCACTACGGGTCGCTGAGCCGAAAGCAGCGGGAGGTGGTCGAGGACGGACTGGCAAACGGCCGGCTCCGGTGCGTCGTCTGCACCTCGACGCTCGACCTCGGCGTCGACTTTACACCCGTGGATCGCGTCTTCCAGGTGGGCAGTCCAAAAGGAGTTGCGCGCCTCCTGCAGCGGGCCGGGCGGAGCGGACACCAGCCCGGCGCGACGAGCCGCGTGACCGGCGTACCCAGCCATTCGCTCCAGCTCATCGAATACGCTGCGGCCCGCGACGCGATGGAAGCGGACGATATCGAGGCGCGTCCGCCCGTCCGCAAACCCATCGACCTCCTGGTTCAGCACGTCATCACCATCGCCATCGGGTCCGGCTTCTTCCCCGACGATCTGTTCGAGGAAATCCGATCGGCGTACTCGTACCGCAACCTGACCCGTAACGAGTTCGATTGGGCCGTGCGCTGCGCCTCGACCGGCGGCTCCGCGCTGAAGGCCTATGAGAAGTACCACCGGATCGAGAAGTACGACGGTGACCTCGAGAGATACCGCGGCATGTACGTCGGCACGAGCGACCGGCTGGCCCGGCGGCATCGCATGATGATCGGCACGATCACGAGCGACTCGAGCGTCGAGGTTCGCTACAAGAACGGACACACGATCGGACAGGTCGAGGAAACGTTCATCAGCCGACTGAAGCACGGCGACATTTTCAACTTCGCCGGCAAGACGCTCGAGTTTCTACGAATCGAGGACATGAAAGCCGTCGTTCAGAAAGCAAAGAGTGAACCCGACGGCGTCGTCCCGCGCTGGCTCGGCGGCCGACTCCCGCTGTCGAACCAGCTGTCGCATTGGATCCGGCGGCGGCTCGACGAAGCGGCCGAAGGCACGTTTCGCGGACCCGAGATGGCACAGGTCCAGTCGCTGATGGAATTACAGGGGAAGTGGTCGATCGTCCCGACGCACGACGATTTCCTGGTCGAGCGCGTGCACTCCCGCGAGGGCCATCACCTGTTCATGTACCCGTTCGCCGGTCGGCCGGTGCATCAGGGACTCGCCTCCCTCCTCGCCTACCGTATGGCCGAGGAAGTGTCGATCTCGTTTACGATGTCGTACAACGACTACGGCTTCGAACTGCTCTCGCCCGAGCCGGCGCCACTGCGCGACGCGATCGCGGGCGGTCTGTTCGATACGGAGAATCTCACGTCCGAGATCGAGGCGAGCTTAAATGAGTCGGAGATGAGTCGACGGCAGTTTCGAGAAATTGCGCGAGTGGCTGGACTCGTGTTTACCGGCTACCCCGGACAACCCAAATCCCTCGGCAAGATCCAAGCCTCCAGCGGACTCATCTTTGACGTGCTGGAGGAATACGAATCGGAGAACCCGCTGCTGGAGCAAGCGCGACGCGAGGTGCGGGAGCGGCAACTCGAGGAAGACCGCCTCCGCGACGCCCTCGACCGAATCCGTGACGCCACGCTTCACGTGATCGACGTGCCGCGCATGACACCCCTGGCCTTCCCGATCTACGTCGACCGCCTGCGCGACCGCATCAGCTCCGAACCCCTCGCCCAGCGCGTCCGCCGCATGCAGGAAGAACTGGAGGAGGCCGCGCGCTGGGAGTAAGATCGGGTATGGGAGAATAGGGGAGAGAGGGGGGAAAGGGAGCGGAGTGAGTTCAAAGTGCAGGGTTCAAGGTTCAGCGTGTATATGCTCCCCGGACCCTCACACTTTCACAACCTGTTTGGCGGATAGACCGCGACGAAGTAAACGCGGTCGTGCGTGTCTCTTCGCACGCCCGAAGGTGATTTTTTGGAACGGACGAGATAGACTCGATGCGTGAAATCAACGATGCCTCGTCTTGCGAGCATCGCGAGGCCCGACCACCAATAGGGCCCTACCTTTGGGTGGCCGGAGGCTGTCCGACGAACTGGTTTTTAACGTGACCACGTTCTATCAAACCAACGCCACGCACCTTCACACCTTCAAACGTCCACACTTTCAACCATTCGAGCATGCCGTCTTTCTCCCTTCCGCCACCGACCCAAGAGGCCGAGCTTGAGCTGTTGCCCGGACGGGCGGCGTACTGGGCGGAGCGGAAGACGCTGCTTGTTGCGGACGTGCACGTGGGCAAAGATGCGACCTTTCGGGCCGAGGCGATTCCCCTTCCGCTCGGGAGCACAGATAGCGACCTGCAGAAGCTAACGGGCTTGATTCGGCAAACAAGAGCGGAACGCCTGATCGTGCTGGGCGACCTGTACCATGCGCGGTCCGGCATGACGGAGGGCACGCTACAGGCGCTTCGAGCCTGGCGCAGCAACCAAAAGACGCTCAACGTCGTCCTCGTTCGCGGAAATCACGACCGGCACGCCGGTGCCTCCCCCGCCGACCTCGACATCGATGAGCACGAGGGTCCGCTGCACGAAGGCCCCTTCTGCTTCCGGCACGAGCCGAGTTCGTCCGACACCGGCTACGTCGTCTGCGGGCACCTCCACCCCGGCGTCGTGCTCCGCGGGCGCGGGGGACAGCGCGAGCGGCTGCCTTGCTTCCATGCGAATGAGTCCCGACTCATCCTGCCCGCCTTCAGCGAATTCACCGGACTACACATCCTCCATCCAGAGCCGGGCGATGACGTCGCTGTCGTTGCGGGAACGGATGTGATCGCAGTGTCTCCTGAGGTCCTGCGTTCGACACATCAATAGCCCGGCACGCCAGCGTTTGGTCACCCTCTCGCGTAGACGATCCAACCCTCGTACCCCGCAGCCCTATGCCCGACGAATCAACGATCCGATCGACGATTCTCGACCTTCTCTCGTCTCGTGATCCGGACGCGTCAATCTGTCCGTCCGAGGCCGCACGGGCTGTCTTCGACGACTGGCGTGAGCACATGGATGACGTGCGCGAGGTGGCTACGGAGATGCAGCAGGACGGTCTTATTTACGCCACGCAGGGCGAGGAGCGCGTCGATATCGGCGAAGCCAGCGGCCCGATACGCCTTCGTCTCGAGGAGCCGAACACAGACGAGTGAGCGGTTGAAGTCAGAAGATCGACTGTACCTTACAGTCACATCTCCTGTAAGCCCATCCGGTGACGTCAGCTCCCTGCTCGAAAAAATGCAGCATCAAGCGTAGTCGGGTACGTCATCACGATCCACCTCGATCAGTTCAGATGTCCCGTGCGACTGATCGCCGGTGAACCACTGCCATTCCTCCTTCAATACGAGGCGGTCATCCTCGTCCCGATGTGGGGTTGACGTGCACTGTCCGGCGCGCCTGTTTCTCATCGATTAAAACGTACCGGACGAACCCGAGTCTCGAATTGGAGCCCGGAGGGTTATATGGAACTTGGTGGGCACACCAAACCGCAAAAGCTCCTTCCGAAGTTAGCGTACGACTGTTAGGGAACGCGTGATTGATTGTCCACTGGCCTCAAGACGTAGAAAGTATGTCCCGCTCGCAAGTCCGGAGAGATCGACTTGCTTCTTTGCCCGTCCTCGGCCAACGCCGTGAGTAAGGGTACGGACCTTACGTCCAAGAACATCATAAAGCAGTAGCCTCATTTTGTCGCCATCGGGCACCGCGTACCGGAGTGTAACAGATTCACGCGCCGGATTCGGAACGGTCTTTTTGAGTTCTATCGGCGTTGTTCTTTCAATGGCTGCCGCGTCAGATAGGGTTTCGGATCCATCAACATCAATTTGCCGGAGCCGATATTCGATGCGATTCGCGTCATACGGAAGCTTTGTGTCCGTAAACTGATAGCTCTGTGGCTCCGTGGTCGTGTTCGCGCCTTCGACGAACCCAATTTCTGACCAAGCTGCAGCACCAAACTTGCGTTCGACCGCAAATCCAGCGTTATCAAACTCGGACGCCGTTCTCCACGTCAAGATTGCAGACTGGTTGCGCTCTGCGCGGGCCTCGAACGCTAGAAGTTCAACCGGTAGTACAGTGCTCTCTGTAGAGATGGCCTGATCGACTGTCCCGTCCCCGTCCGTATCTAGCATGACGGCCTTGTCGCCACGCTCATCGAATTCCCCTACAGACGTGCTCTCGAACGTCATGGAGTCTACATAGTCGATCTCCGCCGGGGAGTCGGGGTTGGGAGCCGCTCGCTCAAATCGAACGTTTCCAGCGACCGAGGACGTGATCCGTGAAACGTAGGTGCCTCCCGGTGGAACTGATATATATGTGCCTGTTTCGCCGGTCATCGAGTCGGTAATGACCCGTTCGACGACGGCTCCAGCTATTTCAGATACTCTCGTTCCATCGCCGAGGTACCCGGCACGGTCTCCTTGCTCATTTTCGACAATGACATACACACCTGGTGGTGTAGTTTTCGCGGTCGCATGGACCGACTCTGCGTTAGTAGACGATGTCATCACAGAACGTTTTGACGAATCGCCAGGGTTAAAGGCCGCGGCATAAACCTTCCCGGTATTGTCAACCAAGTCGGAGAGCGTAGACCTAAACCATTCAGAGTCTGGAAAAAACGGAATGCCTGTTGGGTCTACAGAAACCATCTTTGCAATTTGGAAAAGGTTCGATCCCGCCCCTAGGCCAGTAGCATATGACTTGAGGGTATAATCGACTGTGTCTTGCGCGTATATCAAGTCATATGTTGTGCCGCTAAAATTGCTATCATGGACTTCGATGATTTTATCTCCGCTTTGCTCAAGAGCGGTGATTTTTGTTGCCAGAACAGCGTGCCTCCCACCATCAGCATATTCAAGACCGATTATTGGAGTTATTCCGGTCGCCGTTATAAGCGTCTTCGCTCTGTCATACTCTGTCTGAAAGTTTGGAGATGCGCCAAGCCTGAACTTGAAGTCACTTAGACTTTGCGCGAGGTGGTAGTCAGCGATTTGCTGGCGGGTCTTCGTATCGGATTCTGGCTGTTCATATGTGGGGCCAGTAAACACTTTCTTCGTTGGGTCCGCAAAGTAGACGGCGGCAGTACCCGACATCCCAAAACAACGCCCGTCATTAACCCTGCTATCTTTGTATAGTGCAAACGCCAGACCGGCTAACCCTGGACCGGTTATTACTATCTCAGAAATCCATTCCTCTAGGGTTAAGTCCGTAAGATTTGGGAATTGGTACCCATCGATACGCGGGTCAAAAGGTCGGCCATCCCCTTGACGGCGAGCATAATATAGTGAGACGGATTCAGACGCCCGGTCTTGAGTGATAGACGCCGGGATAGCAGTAACCCGTACCGGAAGCTGTTCGGCGCCGCTCTCAAAGGTTTGGGAGGACACGAGAAGTACGTCTGCGTATCTACTATCCGCGCCTGTCTGTTCATGGTCGAATGGAAGTTGATCGATTCTATTATCGCCATCGGAATCGATGTTTCCGCGCATGACGGTCTGCATGACCTCGCCATTCAGCGTGGCCTTCACATCAATGTCGCTAGCCGATCCAGTAAATGCCTTATCGAGGGTTACGCGCGCACGAAGTACGACCTGATCAGCAGGATATCGCGTTGTTTCGATCGCTTGCGGAGTACCGATACTGACATCGGGAGCCGTCTGCAGCGTTAGCCGAGAGCCCTCAATCGATATATCCATTGGCGACGGTACGGGCGTAGCACTCGCTTCGGTAGCCAGGAGCCTCACGCTCCCGTCTGTCTCGAGCATCGTGACGCGATAGAAATACGTTGTACCGTTTACTACATCCGTATCGGTGAAACTATCATCAGGGATAAGAGCACCAGTCAGTCGCTCAGCATTCGCCGGGTCAGAAAAAGACGACGTCGAACGATACACGTGAAAGCCGGCGAACGTTGTGGGGATCGGGGCGCTCCATGAGATGTCAACATGACCATCTCCCGCTGTAGCCACAACGTCCGTTGGAGGAGGGGGTGAATCTGAGCCATCAATGCGTAGGTTCTCGAACCACAATACGGCCATATTCAGGTCCGTCGAGGACGACTCCCTGGTTGACAAGATGTCAACATCGCCGTCATTGTCCATATCTGTTGTGGAGGCGCACCGCACACTACTCATTGACTCTGAGATTTTGGAGGCAGTCCACGATGAGCCATCTCCGGTTCCAGATGTCCCATCGCCGTTGCTGAAGACAGCTACATCCGTGTAATCGAGAGGGGAGACAATGTCTCTATCTCCGTCCCCATCGACATCAGCGGTAGAGACACATTCAGCCCCCGCAGCGTTGGCAGTGACAACGACCTCCGTCCACGCCGAGCCATCTCCTGCTCCTGCAGTGGCATCTCCGTTCCGGTGCATTACGATCGTGTCATCGCCTGCAGCAACCGAGACTACGTCCTGGTCACCATCCCCATCAACATCGGCGGCTGACACACTCGCGGCGGCAGTAACGCTCGCAGTAATCACAACTCCGGTCCATACGGAGCCGTCCCCTGTTCCGGCTGTAGCATCCCCATTCCGATGCATTGCGATCGTGTTGTCACCCGAGGAAGCCGATAGGATATCTTGGTCTCCATCCCCATCCATATCAGCGGCAAACACGCTCTCTGCACCGATAGCACTGGTCGTGACCACCACCTCCGTCCATGTTGAGCCGTCCCCTGCTCCTGTACTCGCATCGCCATTTCGGTGGAACGCAACCTTGTCGTCCAATCGGGAAGCCCAGATCACGTCCTGGTCACCATCCCCATCAATGTCGGTGGTAGAGACACTGGCAGCTGCCGGCGCATTGACGGTAATGATCACCTCCGTCCACGCCGATCCGTCTCCTGTACCCGAGGTGGCATCCCCGTTCCGATACCATGCAATGGTATCCTCGCCTGGAAAAGACGATACGACGTCTTGATCGCCATCCCCATCAATATCAGCGGCGAAGACGCTGGAAGCACTTGGATCACTACCTGTGTAGTCGAAGAAGGAAACCGGGATCTCTTCCCATGAGGAGCCATCACCCGTTCCTGCGGTGGCATCTCCATTACGGTGGAAAACAAGTCTATTGTCGCCGCGTGAAGCCGACAAGACATCTTGATCACCATCCCCGTCGATATCGGCGGCATGAAGATCAACAGCACCAGTTAGCCCCGTCGAAATAGCGAGACTGTCTGAAAACGACTGTGCAGTCGCGATTGGCGTTGATACTCCCCACGCGACGGAAAGCGCAACGAGAACACAAATGTAAGACAAACGGCGGTCCATCATGTAGGTAGCGTGTGAGAACAAACGGGGATTAGTGCGAGACCGAAAACCGTATCTAAAGACAACACTCTTTCATCTAGCTCTTTGTTGTGTCCAATCAGTCCTTGCCGACTCTAACACCTGCTGAAACTGTCGTGCTACTAATTTCACTGCGTGTTCCAACGTCGGGTAAAGGGACTCGATGCAACCGGGCACAGCGGGAGCATCTGTCGCCCGCTCATCACGTGGATCGGTTCGCGAGGATTCTGCCACCCGCGCTGCGTGACGACCGGCTACTGAAGGTCACGTACTTCTAACATGAGAAATTCATCTTTGACGAAAGGATAAAGTGTGGCTATACTTTGGGCAAATCGTGTCGAATCGGAGTAGATGATGTCTCGGTTCGATCCCCCTACGATTCGTTTTCGTTTGCGTCGGTTTTATGGGATTTCCTGATTCCGCCCGATCCTCGCCTCGGCTACACCTTTCACGAGCATTAGCTTCCATGCTGGAAGGACGTGCCGGGCCCGAGGAAACCCGGACCGTTGTGACTATCTGCCATCGAATTGCCAAAGCATACCTGCAGACCTCGTATGTGACGAACCGATCACTTGCCGGACTCACGCTAGGCGACCAGGCGATGGATGCGATTGCGGATCTCTTTGAGCGATCCGGGCGACGCTTTCCGGTTCTGGAGGGATATTTCCGAGAGCCGCCTGAATTGATTGGTGCGATGTCGACAGACGAAATGATAGAGCGGCTCCGTCCGCTCGTACACGGCGTCGTGACGGACCGAATTTTCGAGAGCAATGGAGAGGTTGATGCATCGCTGTCTCGCCTCATCCGCTCAGTCAAGAGGGCGGTAAAGCAGAGCGAGGGAAGTACACTACAACGGACCATGAAGGCGCTCCACGTGGTGGTGCCCCCCGCGAACGTATCCCCTGAAGACAGTAGTCGCTCCGTGTCTCTTCCTACGATGCCCGTGGAGCGCTTGGCCGCTCATCTGGCACCTGTTGTCCGGTCAGGCGCGCAGGTCCCCGATTTTGTCGCCGCCGCAACTCACCTGCTCGACGCCCATCCGCGCTATGATCGGTCGGTGCCCGTTACGGCGATTGCTCTCGCGATCCGTGCCGCATCTGTTGAGGTTGGGCTGTCGACGACAGCATCCGGGCACGTCGCGTCTGTCGATAACACGATTCGTTCGGACGGATTAGATAATCTTGTAACTTCGGATATCGAGCGCCTCATCGATAAAACGATTGATCGGGTCCGAGCTGAGAAACAGTCACATTACGTGGAAGGAAATCAAGTTCCAGCGAATGTGTACGCCAGTTACTTCGAGGCCATTCGATCGTATCTCGAGGCACGGTATCTGCCGCCGACGGACGCTGATTTGACCCAGCACGAGGCACTTCGCATGCATCGATCTGAAATTACGCGAGAGATATATCGTGAGTGTCATCGATCAACCTTTGAATACCTCGTCCGTATCGTGCGCGACGACTTTGTGGAGACATTGCAGCGCCTTCATGATGACATCGACGAACCGTAACGGTATTCTGTCGGTACCGGAAATCAGAAGCTTGGTACCGTCCGCTTCCGTGGATAGCGGTAGTTGCCAATGTTGTAGAATTGAGACGAGAGTTTTGCTTAATCCAGCCTGTGGCGCCATTTAGATCTGGGTGCTCCATTCAATTCGTTCAGCAAAGAATCCCATTCGCAAGGATGTCTGAGCATGAGACTGCTAATGAACAAGACCCGATGATGCAGTCCCCCATCGCAACCTTGCCTCAATCCCCTGTCGACTCATGACAGATGAGGACGAAACCCTAATTGAAACTTACGTCCGGCGCCCGGATGCCCTTGACCCGACGATACGGCAACGGGTAGAGAAACTTGTTGCCGAAGATGCAGAAGCATCGGCGTGGGCGCGCATATTACAGTCAACCTATGAAGCGTTCGACACGATGAGCGGGGGGATGCCCGATGTTGTCGATCGATTTGTCGACAGCCTATTCAATCCACCGACGGTTCTTCCGCTAACGCCCGTAGACCGATCACGTCCCACCGTTCTATCTGCGGATTCCGGTCAAGCGGGACCGTTTGAGTCTATCGCCGTCTTATCATCGAAGGCGAATGGTGTGATGGTCCGTATCTTACGCGACAGGGAGCGAGATGAAGGGAGAGTTTACGTGCTGGCGCGTGATGCAGACGTATACGGGCATGCCCTATTTGAGTCAGGAGACAAGCGCCTTCAGGTTCCGCTTCCAAAAGATGGATTTGGCCGCTTTGACAACGTGAGTGAGGTACCAGAAGAGACGCTACAACAAGGTTGGCTTCGACGATGCCTTTGGAGCGGGCCGCTCGTGGCGGGAGAAGCGCCGGCCGATTTGCTACAAATTGCGAATGGATATGCTGTTCGCGCTGAATGGACGGGACCAACCACACTGGAACTACACTCAACTGCTCGCAGCGCAGATCGGCCTGCACTCTGCTGGGCAGGAATCGATGATGGCGACTCCGTCGATATCGTCGGATTCGAAGATGAAATGGCTACAATCGTCGTTCCGCGCGACGACGAGACGCGCGTTCTTCGCCTCTTCGGGTGAGTCCGTAATGTACACTCGGAATAGTAGCACGGCGTACGCTGCAGAGCGCTGATCTGGCATGTGCCGATTATGACGCATCCATATCTCAACCCCTCCTATTTTAAGGCCGACGTCTTCTCGTGCCGTCTTCAACCAACCCCTTCGTTATAGAAGAACGCTTTCGGACGGTATTTGATTACCTGCAGACGTCATCTGCCACAGCACGATGGTGTGTGCTCCAAAGCGTGGAGCGGCTCCCGTCGCCGCCGCTTCCTGGTGCAGAGCCATACCTTTTAGAATTAGCGGGTCCGCTGCATGAACAAGTACAACGCATGGATCCGCTGGGAACGACGCCTTGGCGATTGGAACGGGCGGCAAACCGCCTGCAAACATGGTGCACTGCCTGCCCCGCTCTGCATGACGTAAAACAGTGGAATGCTGCTATTCGGGTGCTCAATCGAGGTGCTGCTCACCTGTATGTTTTTGCCGGTGACCCCGTCCGAGCGGCGCGCGTGCTTATGCCGCCAACTGACGGGTCGCACACGCTCGTTCCCGTGTTCGATATGCCAAAGCGGTCGACGCGAGCAGAGATTACTCGTACCTTTCTCGATAATGTAGATCTCCCACCGCGTGTTAGAGGTCCTCTTCTTTCTGCACTTCGTGATCTTCACGATTACGATGGAGGCGTCAATCTACCGGTCGTTGAAACGCCGGTACAGGGTTCAAAGACCGATGGAATTGGGAGCTTGATTCAGCTTCGGATTGTGCAGGAGAGGGAATACGACGATTCATCCTCCTCCACATCGATTCGCATCGCAGGCGTCGATTTCTTCGGAAAGCGCCACATTGGTACGATCGAGCAGGCACTGCATACTGTTCTCAGTCGGCAGGGCCGAGATGAAGATGCCTCTCTTCATGGAACGAGTCAAGAAGTGACCGTCACCTGCCAACGAGACGATGCGTTGATTAATGGGACTTCATTTCAACTCGGTCTGGGCGGACTGGTGTTGAGCCGACTGGTCTCCCGCGAGATGAAACGTGTACGAGTCCGCATGACCCATGGCGTCGGCATCACAGGGGGGCTCAGTCCAGACGGAGCGGCCACGCAGGTGGACTCGCACACCCTGGACACGAAAGTAGAGGCCGCCTTCTTTAGCCCACTCCGTACACTTGCGGTTCCTTACGGCCAAGAATCGGCGGCGGCTGAAATGCTACACCGGCTGCAAGCCCGGTTTCCAAACCGCGACCTCCATGTGGTCGGCGTTCGATCCCTGCCTGATATTCTCGATCGGCGACGCCTTACACAGCGTACGGAAATCAGCCGGGTGCAACATGCTACGAGTCAAGCACGGGCCAACTGGGGAGTACTCGCCGGAGTCGCTCTTGTATCCGCACTAATCGCGGTTCTCGCCTACGTGCTTCTACCACCACAGGACCAAACCCCCGTCCGGGGCCGCTACTCTGGTTCGGTGCTAACCGTCGAAAACCGAGCCGGACAGGTTATTGAGGAAGTAGAGGTAGGAAGTGGAATCGTGAGGAAAGTTCGCGCACAGCGCCGGGCCCGGCCGCACGCCTTTCCCCAAACATCCGGCGAACACGGTGTTGGATTCGTATGGGCGGCGCGTGACTCGTCAGGCGGAGAGGTAATCCGGTCGCGACCGATCGGAACGGATCAACAGCAGTGGGAAATACCGGTTGCTCCGCAGGTTCAGTTTCCGCAGAAGCCATTCGCCAATGAACCGACATACGGCGTCGAAGACATCTACGCAGCAAATACGGATGGCGAACCGGGTGACGAAATCTACGCACTCTTCTGCCACTCACCGTATTTCCCCGCCCTCTTGGTCGAGATTGATGCTCAAACGGGTGATATCCTCCAGGCGTACGTCCATCCGGGTCATTTAACCGCTCGAATCCGTCATGTGGATTTAGACGGCAACAATCAACCTGAACTCGTTACGGGAGGATACAGCAACGCGTTTGACGGTCCCGTGGTCATCGCGTTGAATGCTGAGGACTTCAACGGTCATGGACCCGTAACCGCTGCATACACGCCGGCTGAAACGGTGCCAGCGCAGCATTACAAATACTTGCTGTTGCCGTCCAGCCCAGTGCAACGGGTCGCGGGCAAGACCAACCGACTCGTTCGATCGACGCGAATTTTGGAGGATGGAGTTCGCGTCCAGGTTGAAGATGGCACATGGGGCGAGGACGGATTGGTATCAGAGATCGAGTTATTCGTACGGTTCGATTCCCAATTGAACCCCGTTTCCGTTGTACCTAACAGTCAGCACGAACGACTCGCTCAAGAGCTTGTCGCAGAAGGTCGTCTAGATGCTGTTCCAGGCCCACAGGCGTTTCGAACGTACCTTAATGAGATTAAGTACTGGGATGGCACATCCTGGAAGCACGCTCCCTCAGATGGAATGCACGTTGAAGAGAGCAACTAACCACCCACGCGCATAGCCGTCCACTTCACGAGTCACGCCCAGAATAGGCTGTATAAGAGAATGAGCATAAGCAGTCCTATGATATTTAGAATTACGATAAGCTTAAGTATACGCCTAAAGGTTTCCATCTATCCTATATAACTCCCGCATACTTGGCACATGTCATCATCCTTCGGTGTTTCTTCTTTGCAATAGCGACACTGTTTAACCTCATCTCCTTCTGTGCTCTTCTCGTTTGAGTCTACTCGGCCATCAGAAGGGGGCTCGTCCGTTGTTTTGGCGTCACGATCTGGACGCGCTTCTGGTGAGGCTTCATTGACCAGCAAAGCCAACCGCCGATTTATTGACTTGAGTGTTGAAAGGATGTCGTTGATTTTCCAATACCACGTCACAAGCTCCCTTGCGACCAGAAAAATAACAATTAACGCGCCGAAGAGAAGAACGAGAAAGAATAGCGCACCGGCAAGTTTTTCCATGAAGTTGGGTTCCTCTGTGTGCGGCGAAATTAGAGCCTCGTAAAGACGGGTCGATTCCGAGGGCGAAAATTGGGAGCGCTAACTACTTGCGCCTCTCTCGGACGACGCGTTGATCTTTTCTCACGAATGACTCATTTCACATGACGCGCACTGCATAATCAAATTGTGACAAAAATGTAATGCACAGACATCGGTCCCAACAAGGGGCCTCTCTCCGGGCACGGATGTCCGTATAGTGAGTGCTAAATTGCGGACGATCGATTAGAAAAGAGAGTCATGGCATCTCTACTCTTCTATCCGTGCGATCGGCGATCATGGGCCTCTCGTCAATGGGTCGTTCGTCCGAACCGATGGAGGCGCATCGTACCATATCCGATTTGAAAACGGCTTTGTAGTCGCTGCAAATGTCGTAAAAGGGCTCACATGTTTTCAGCAGCAACGATGAATCGTCAGGACAACACCATGCGGTGCCCAAGAGCAATCCTGACAGCCCGACGTTTCATCCAATGGTCCCTGATTCCTGTCTCTGTAGCCGGAAGCTAGCATCGCTTCCTGCTCATGACCTTCCCCCACATTTCAGCGGGATCTTTCTGCTAGTGGGGTTCTTCTTATCCCTGACTATTTCCAGTGCGTCTGCACTGAGCGACTCGGACACTCGGGTGTTGAGCCATGCGGATGAAACCGAGTGGAGTTGCGTTCCTCCGCAACACAATGCGCTCATCAAAGAAGGAAAAACGAACAGGCCCGTTCGCCACCGTGATTGGTCGACGATAGTTTCATCGATGCCTAAGACAGCATCGCCGCCTCTCGAACGACCGGAACGAGATATTGCCTGTTCTACGTTAACGATTCCGGATGACTGGAGCGCGACGACCTCTGGACGCGAAGGAAAGGTCATTCGTGTTTTCGACCAGACGTACCGGGTCCACCAATATCTGGCTCCCAATGTACTGGATGGAGTCCAAACGGTGAAACGTAGTGCGGCGATCGTTCCTGTCGTTACAGCGGTATCTGACCCTGCCCGGCCCTCGGACGATCGTTCGATTAATTCCGGCGACGAGTTGCTCGGCGTACTGGCCCATTACATGAATGTTAATTCGAACGGGCTTTCTATTCGAGTCGAAAACGAGTGGGCCAAACGTGCACGCGAGTGGAAAGAACAGCGTCTAAATATTTATGACCCACGGACAGGAAAGGTAGCAACAGGATTAATCCAGGGAGGGAAGCTTTTGACCTCGGCGGGAGCGTCGATGGCGACGGCCGATATTACGGGATTGAGCAGCATCTCCGTGACAGCAGCTGATTTCGTCATCAACCTGGGCTCGACGACTCTCAGCTTCTTTGAGTCGATAACAGCCACACCTGACGACCGAAGTCTTGCCCCCGCTATCGCGGCGCTGGGAGACCTTGATCCAGAGTATCGCCGCAAAGTTATGGAGTTGCAGGGAAGCCGGCGCTACCTCCGCCGGTATTATGACGTCTCGTCTGACTTGGATGATGTGAGAAGCAATATTCAGTTCGCGGCTACTGAGTGGAAGAACATTTCTCGGGCCATTCAGAATTATCGTGCGGCTACAGACCCCGTCCTCATTAATACACGGGGTGGAAAACAGGCTCTCAGTAACGCCCATGAATTTATGGGTGCTTCCCTGGCCAGCGCGGGTCTGAGCGTTGCTGAAGAACTGGTCTTTCGGGACGTAGACGATCTCACGAGCGGCTTTAACGAGCTCATTTACACGGCGAATCTCTATGCGACCGTTCTGGAAGCTTACGCACGCCAGTTAGAGATGGAACAGTCTCGCCTAAATGAACCCGGTGGGTTTAATTCGTGGACCTCGTACGCTGAGGCCCTTGCCCAATACCAGTACCGGGTGGGGCGATATCATGAGGTAAAACTGGGGTTGATCACCAATCTGTATGAGTACGCGAACAAGCTGAATAACGTCTCAGGCTTAGGGTTCGGCATTTTTCCATCCATGTCTTCACTTTCGATTCCCGATGAGTCGGTCGAGACTTATCGAAAGCTCATGAGAAGACAGCGTGTCACGTATGAGCGAGTCCTCAAAGAGGTGACGGAGCAAATGCACGTGATCGACCTCACAGAGAAGCTTTATCCGGACTATGCAGAACGTGCGTGCTCAGAAGCCACACGTGGTATCTCAAAAGGTCCACTTCCTACTGTGAAGGAGTTGATCACGCGCAACGATAAAGTGTACGCACTTACCGAAAACGACGACGGTGAGAAGCTATGGAAGGAGTGGCTAAAGACGGAGCGCCCCGAGGCTCGCATTGCGCATCAGACAGAGCGTACGGCCTATGTTGTTGATGGTAAGGCATATCGAACGCGGGAGTCCAATTTGTATGCGCTGGCAATTCGAACAGGACAAGTACGCTGGAAGAAGGAGATCGGCGGATATCGACGAGCCAGCGTCGCGGCTGTGCGAAACGATACGCTGTTCGTTTCCCACACGGCGGGAAGCACATCCTCCCGAGTGTTAGCACTTGATGCTGCTACAGGAGACAACCTGTGGGTCTTCGACGAACACTATTTAGTCGCGTCTCGCTTTTCCTTTCATAGCGGCGTACTTCTTTTCGTAGACGGGGGCACTCCTTACGCAGGGTCTGGAGCTCGTTCTACCTCCTCCCTTTATGCCGTAAATGTTGAAACCGGAGACGGGCTCTGGTCGAAGGAGCTAACAGGTCGAACGCGAGCGCCCAACTCGAACGTCGATTACAGTGTTCGCGGAGAGGTTGTCGAAGCAAAAAACACCCGGACTGGGAAGACGTATCGACTCGACCTGCGAATCGGAGAATCGCTACAGCCGGAGAGGGTCTCTCGCTGCGACCGCAGCCGAGAGCAAGAACTCATTGAGTCGGCATTCGGCGAGTTCGCACCAAACAGTCCTGTGCCAGATGCGAGTGTTGACTTGAACAACGATGGAGTCAACGAACGATTTTTTCAGCAACTAGGGACAAACCGGAGAGGGCAAATTTTAGTCATCGCGATCAGTGGGGCTGCTCCCTGTCGTCAACTCTTCTCTTCGATCTTTTTTGATTCTGACTGGGATGAAACCCTTTCCCTGATGAGGAGACAACGGAATGGCTACGAGGTGTTTGAGGTCGAAGGTCGCACCTATGCATTCGATGGTGAGAGATACTCCAGAATCGACTAACAAAGCCGATCGTCTTCGCCCCGCTCCAATGGTATAAAGGAAAATCCACCCGCATCGTCTGATCGACATGGGTGGATTTCCCATCGGTATCGGGACTTTCAGGTTGTATACTCTCTAACATCTACTCTCTATCGGTGTCTGAAAACGCATAGAGAGTGCCCTGAACGTCTGCGAGATAAATAGTTCTGTTTGCTACAGTGGGAGCAGACCAGAATATATTCCCTTCGATCTCGTGCTCCCAGATCCACCGCCCCGACTCCGCATCCAGCGCGTAAAGTCTTCCTGCCTGGCTTGCGATGTAGGCGCGTCCATTCGCTATAGAAATCGGGGTCGAGACCTCCGCCTCCGTGTCAAAGCGCCATATTTCTTCTCCTGTATCTGACGCCAGAGCGTGTACTGTCTTCTGACCTTCGTTTGCAATATAAACGCGGGTATCGTCCACAGCCGGGGATGTGCGTATCTCACCTTCGGTGCTGAAGCTCCACGCCCGTTCCCCCGTATCTACGCTGATGGCAAGCATTTCCCCATAAGCTCCGCTGATATAGACATGGTCTGAATCCACAACCGGGGCGGACAGGCTTGCACTCCTGTGATCGATTATGTGCGTCCAAATCTCGCTACCGGATGCTGCTTCGATCGTAGTCACCCGCGTTTTGTACATATCATTCCCCCTATAATGACTCGTGACGTAAACACGACCATCTCGGTAGGCGAGAGTCGAAACGATTCGCTCATCGGTTTCGAACCGCCATAATTCTTGACCTGTGTCCGTGTCCAGGGCATACGTGGTGCCCGATTCCTCGCCTGCGACGTAGATAACGCCATCGTGAACGACCGGTGATGCAAAGATTCGACTTCCGGTATCAAACTCCCAGATCTTGTCTCCTGACTGAGCATTTAGCGAATATAACCGCCCATCCAAACTTCCGATATAGACATTCTCGCCGGAAATAGCAGGAGCCGTAAACACGGCGTCTCCGGTTTGGAAATTCCATATCCTCTGCCCCGTGTTCGTGTCTACAGCATACAGATTACCATCTCGGTGTCCAGCATACGCCACTCCGTCTTGTACGGAGATCGGTGAAAAGGCTAAATCATAACCCTCATCTGCTTCACTGGTCGGTGGCGGCGTAAACATCCATCGAACAACGGGTGCTTCTCCTGTCCTAAGATCGGGACCGGGGGCGTCGTAGTAGCCTGTTCGCGCAATACTACCTCTATACGCGGACCCGTCTGCGCCATTAGTTACCGTAACGGACGATCCGAACCACGCAGCGAGGGAGATTCCCAAGAGGGTTGCGCCGATGATCAGGCCTGCTCTTCGAGACACGGGCATAGACCACCCTTCGAGGCTTTCGGACACCAACGTCCCAACATGCTGCATTCCTCGAGGAAGAAGCTGCTTTACTCCATCTACGATGCCCTTGACGCGCCCACGAACTCTCGATTTTGTGTAGCTTACGTCTCCAGTTTCGGTTAAGTAGAAATTGATCTCGCGTAGTTGCCGATCAATGCTAGACGCTTCCTTCTCGGCCGTTCGTTTCTTACGTCGGAGGCGGCGACGATCCTCGCGATACGTGTCGTCATCAAGCGCACCGGCCTCATGCAGCGACGTTACCTCATCCAGTTCTTCTTTGGCTTCTTCGACCAGATCCTGTTGGTGAGCCAGGCGGTTCTCCAGTTCGAGCTTGCGAGTTTCTCCCTCCTCGGTGAGAGTTTCGATCGCCGTTTTGCATGTATCGAGCGTCTCCTGGTAGCGAGAGGCTAATCGCTCATAGCGCGACGAGTCAATCTCGTCTTTCTTAGCATTTAGGCGCTGGAGAAGCTCTCGGGTCTCAGCTAGCTCGTCTTTCAGTGAGGGCAAGTCAGCAAGCGGGCGATCGGGCATTCGTTTTCGTGTTTGTTAGCGCTAGAGCATATAAACCAATTGAAGCGGACAGAGAGTACGTCCGGTCTAGTCCACCACCTGTACGCGAGGACGGACAAAAGGCCCGTTCAGTCGTACGGTCAGCTTCGATCCACTAGCGGACACGGACGTCCCCGTCCACACCCTCATGGCGTCTGTAACCGATGACATCGTTCTAAAAGAAACGTCATCCATCTGCAGCTCAAGATCTCTAAACGAGGCGTCATCACCCGAGACCCGAATGTGTCCATCAGCTTTGAAGGTACCCACTCCCGTCTCCAGCGAAGACTCGCGGAGCGTGATGACTTGATTCTTATGCTCATAGTCGAGGTAGGCATGGACACCTTCTCGGAGCACGCTGGGCTCTAGACCTGAATCATCGAGCCGACGTTTCACCACGTACGGAAGACGCCCCGTAATCCGGCCGTTCTCAAGGCGTGCGATGAGCCGACCCTCTGGAAGCGGCGACGAACTCCCGAATGCGTAGGTGATTGGCGTATCGGTCCAGACTTCCACCTCGTCCGCCTGATACGTTGCGTCTTCTGAAAGAGCAGAGCGTACGTCAGTGGTAGACCATTCGCCCGTTACCTCCATGCGTGTTGGTTCGGGAGGACCGGCCGTCTGACCAGAGTAGTATATATTCGTCGATACGTCGAGGTACGAGTCGGGGTCTTCAACCACTAGATCAGAGATCCGCAGGACCCGCTGCTCCGGGTCGACGCTTGCGGTGAACTCGATCGACGACGCGTCAGATACGCCTTGCAGTGTCTCCTGTCGAACATCGTCCAGCTTTTCGATGGCGGCGCCCCCGGCGTCAAGGTCAGAAATCTCGACCGTTATCCGCTGTGGATGACGAAGAAGCTGGTCGAGATCGCCAGAACGTATCGTTCTCGTTCTTACACGTCCATCAAACTCTATGGTGGCTTCCGTAGCGTTCATCTGAATATCTTCATTCCCGACTCGCAGACCGGCTGCGGCGAAGCCAATGCTATGCACTTCCTCGATGGGGTTATCCATGAGAACATCCCAAGCCATCGTCGGAGACAAATCCAATGTCGCGGATCGAAGCTGAAGAGAACTGTTCTGTCGCTCGTCGACATCGACGAGGATGTCCGCGACGGAGACCGTCTGGAAGAGAGGGCTTACGGAAACATCTCCCCAGTTGAGACTGAGCGCCCTATTGTCTCGCTGCCACTGATACGCCTTCCGGGTCATGGCCTCGTCGACGGAATCGGCAAGATAGCTCCCCAGGACCGTATTCAGAAGAATTGTAAGTACCAGCACAGCGACTCCATACCACAGGTAGCGCGTTGAGGGCGGGCTCGTAGCTGATGGAGTCCCGAAGATGTCCGGACGCCCGAGCTGGGTCAACTGGGACGGGGTGAATCTTGAAACCCAGTCCGCACTGTTCGAAATGACTCGCCGGAAGTACGGGGAAACCGCTTTACCTGTCTGGCCTGTTAGTTCTTGGAGACGTGTTTGGACAGAACCATCGGCCGGCCGGGCCCGGATCGACGTAAGCTGATCCTTTAAAGTGGCCCGCTCTTGTTTCGCAGATCGTATATCGTTCTTCGCGTTGCGCCGCTCGAGTCGAATACGCCGCTTCTCGGTTCGGTACTCATCTTTGGGGATGAGTTCTTCGTTCCAGAGGTGTTCTATTTCCTCTTCCTCTGTCGCAAGCGCGTCGATCTGCTCCTGACAAGACTCGATGCGCTCCGTTAGATCATCAAGACGATCACGACCCTTTGTCTCCAGACGATCAATCTCTGAAATCAGGGTTTCCTCACGCTTCTCATAACGGCGCAGGAGGCGCTTTTCTCGACCTTTCTCTAGGTCAAGATCTTGTGATTTGACGTAAGAGTAGAGCTTTTGGGCTTCACCAAGATCGCTCCTCAGATATGGTAGACGTTTCATTTTATCTAGTAGATGCGGTTCCAAGATACATAATGCCAAAAGCACTGCCTATTAAGGCTACAGACATAAGGGCTCCCACTGATACTTTCTTCATCGTTGTCCAGTCATCGTCGTTATTTCCGGCTATACGCGCATCATCGAGCTCGAACTGGAAACTGGTATCTGGTCGAACGGTGACGCTTTTTTCTTCATCTCGAAACCCGTCTTTCTCAAGACGGATGTCATATTCTCCGTACTCGAGCGTGAGCGTGGTCGGTGTTTTTCTACCCGTTAGTTGGCGGCCGTCAACGTAGATCTGTGCTCCCGGGGGCTCGGAGTCGATGGAAATCCGGTACGTCTTGGGTTCGAGCGAATAGGATAGTGAGGTTTGTTCGGAGCCCGCAACTCTCATTTCGACGTTCTCCGGCTTATGATACTCAGCATCAATAGCAACCTCGTACTCGCCGACGGCCAGTTCCAGATTCGAAATCGGCGCCCGTTCGGAGAAGGATGATCCGCCGTCGAATGTCGGGCTGATATTCAGGTTTGCTCCCCGCGGGTAGCCAGAAATGCTGGCAAAGCCGAGGTCTCGCTTCAGGGAAAATGTGTACGTTTCATCCCCCCCGGGCTCTACGCGTATCGTTCGCTCACTCGCTGCAAATCCCGGTGACTCAACCCGTATGCGGTGCAGACCACGCGTGAGCGAAGCGCTCGTGTCCCCGGTGCCAACCTCTTGATCATCGACAAACACGGTCGCCGAATCCGGCGTGACATCAAACTGAGCTGTTGCGTTGTCGCACGACAGACGAACGCTGACTTTTGTCGCCTCGCTTCGACGGACTTGAACCTCTTTCGACGCCGACCTACATGCCCGGGACTGAACTTTTACAACGCGCCGTCCCGTCTCTGCAGTGACCTCTGCATTTCCAACCGTTACCTGTTTTCCATCCAAGTAGACCGTCGATGAAGCAGGATTCACTCGAATGTCCAAGGTGCCAACGGTTCGCACCTGGCTAAACGAAACACGTTGACCCGCCGATACATCGGTGAAGTCTGATCCGCTTACGACAGCCGTTGTATCTTGCGAGCGAGACACTGAACCTCTCCCCCTCTCCACAGTGACCTCTTGGCCAAAGGTCTCTTCCGTTCCATAAATGACGGCTTCAACACCCGATTCAACTTGTAAGCCATCATCAAGACTCACCGTCACCGATTCGTCTGATACCGAGAGGACCGTAGCGTGCGTTACTTGATCCTGTCCGTACAGTATTGCCGTTCGTGTTGACCAGGCGCCGACCAAGATCAACGTTGCTACAAGTATCCTGAGGACGTGCGATTTCAATCTCATATCCAGTGATTTAAAAATAGGGGAAGGTTGCAAATAGGTGCTAAAGCCTTCAGGCTATCTGAAGGCTTGGAGCTGGTTGCCTGACGCTACCAAGAGCATCGACCCGGCGGCTACGGGTGAGGTGGTTGCCGTCTCCTCTGTTTCGAGTGACCAGTGTGTTTCCCCTGTGTCCAGACCCACAGAAAGCACGCTGTGTCGGCTTCTCAGAATGACATGATTTCCCACTACGGCCGGGGAATAGCCAAACGGCTCATCATAAGCCGTCATCCACGCGCGACTCCCGTCTTCGAGACGGTAAGCCTGGACTTCCCCGCTCGTTGTTGAGGCAATGACGTAATCCCGCGACACGGCTACAGATGCCGAACCTCCTCGGTCAACATCTTGTCTCCAGAGTCGCTGCCCTGAGGACGCCGCGAAGGCGTAAATGGCACCTTGCCGACTCCGGACAATGACCTTTCCATCTATAAAGGGCGAGGTTGCGACAACGCCGGCATCGACTTCCGCAACCCATTTCTCGTTGCCAGTCTCAATGTCAAAAGCATGCACGAGTCCTTGCTCGTTTCCGACAAATACGGTCTTGCCGTCGCTCGATGGGGAGGAGTAGACTTCTCCACCGGTGTCTGCCTTCCACCTGAGATCGCCATTTGAACGATCTAACGCATAGATTTGGCCATTTCGACTACCAACGTAAACGACTTCATTGACGAGTAGCGGAGAAGAAATTACCGCGGCCCCGGTATCATAGCTCCAGACTTGTGCTCCGGACTCTGCATTTAGAGCGAGAACCTTCCCATTCATATTGCCAATGAAGGCTGCGTCCTCACCGACTGCAGGCGATGATGTATAAGACCCGCTGGTTTCTGTCTCCCATAACGGTTGCCCGTTCTGAAGAGCGGCCGCAAACACCGTCCCGTCGTCTGAAGCCAAGTACACGGCATCATTAGCCACTGCGGGAGTCGACCGAATCCGTGACGTACTTTGAAATGCCCATGCTTCGATCGGTCTGGCCAAGATTGCCTCGTAGGAGTAGAGGCCTGTTCTTGCTTCGCCTCCCCGATACATGGTCCCCGGATCTGGCTGCATCGTTATGACATGAAACAGCCGCTGCGCACTCCAGGAATTTTCCTGGATATGTGGATAAGTCAATGCGCCGACACCAACGATCAGAACTACTACGACGAGGACGCGAAAATACCGCGTCTGTCGCATAAGCCAAGTTAAATCTAGGAACCGGTACCAAGTGTCAGACATCCAGGCGGTAGAGTCCGAAAGACGATCTCTGACCTTCTCTTTGCTGTAGCTAACATCGCCAACCTCATTGAGGTAAAAATCAATCTCGTCCAGTTCCTTCCGTAGACCTCGTAGCTTACGTTTTGCCCCCTCTTTGCGTAGAGAAAAGCGTTGTTTCTCTTTCTGGTGATCATCTTCGCTAATCGCCCCGTCTTGGAGTAGCGAGTCAAGCTCGTCTATTTCCTTCCTGGCGAGACGTATCCGCAATCGTTGATGAACAATCTCGTCCTTCAACGATGCTGTCTTCTCTTTTCCATCTCGCGAAAGACTCTGGACTCTTTCCTGAAGATGATCGAGCTTTTGGGAATACTTCGCCTCAAGGTCATCGTACCGAGACGTAGATACATCATCCGCCCTTTCCTTTAGTCGAGCAAGGAGAGATCTCGTCTCTCGGAGGTCAGACCGGAGACGGGGCAAATCTGCTAGATCCATCTAGACGATATATTGCTCCTTTAGCATGATTTTATCCTTATTCATTCCGAGAAGCGAAATCTGCTGAATCGCGAATGTAACGCAAACGAAATCCAATGCTGTGATCATATCTCCAATGTTTTTTAATGACCCTAAAGAACAGCTGGATTATGCGGTGCAAGTAAACATAAATTGCACTGGGGTGAGTCCAAGCATCGGTCCGATCATGGTGAGGCTGCTGGTGAGATAGTAACAGAAGGCTTCCGCAGTGGCTTCGCGTTTTTTTACGGACCGCATTTCACGAGAGCGCACCACCGCGGAGTCAGCGCGCGTGTTCAGTACGACCGAGTCCGTCCAGTCCAGGACGCCAAGCCCGGCCGGACGTGGACGCCCTTCCGCCGGCTTCCCGCTGACCCGTGCAGCCACTCCGAAACGGCACCACTGGTCAAGATGCCACGTCACACCTAATCGGGTACCTCGTCACGATCGACTTCGATCAGTTCCGACGTCCCGTGCGACTGATCGCCGGTGAACCACTGCCATTTCTCCTTCAACACGAGGCGGTCATCCTCGTCCCGATGTGGGGTTGACGTGCACTGTCCGGCGCGCACGTGGGCATCCGTCGTGACGTGGTGATAGCAAAACTCCAGATGCCCGTCGGGGAAAACGCGACCCATCAGGTGCCCCTCCGCGATCGTTCCGCCGGCATAGGTGCCCGTCAGCCGATCCTCCGTTTGTTCGTAGCGAAAATACGTTTCCGCTCCGACCTCGCCGTTCTCTGTGTTCTGGCGTACGCGAAAGACGCGCTGGTCGTAATGGATCGATGGGTCTGAATCGGACATCAGTCTGGCGATTTTGTTGATATCGTTGGAGAGACGAGAAAGCCCCATCACCATCTCGGTCGAGACGTTTCCAGTTGAGAGAACGTCACGTCTAGGCTGCTCGCTTGCTCTCTAATGCAGAAACAGCTCCGAAAATCCAGCTGTTTGCACATCGTGCTCTGAAAACAAGACTCTGTCGCGTCCTCTTTCAAACGATGCCACAGACAGCATGTCAACCTCTTTCTGGGCCTCGTACGGCGAAGCGGCAAAGACAGCCGTCGGCTTCTTCTGGAAGAGCGGTTGGGCCTTCGTGCTCGGGTACACGATCAGCGCAATGATCCAGTCGTTCGTGCCCAAGGCCCGACTGACGCAGTACATGGGCGATCCCAATCTGAAGAGTGTCGCCCTCTCAACCGTCTTCGGCTCGGCATCGTCGTCTTGCTCTTTCGCCGCGCTGGCTGCGGCCCGCTCACTCATAGCAAAGGGCGCCCACTTCGTCGCGGCGGTGGCGTTCATGTTCGCCTCCACGAACCTCGTGATTGAGCTGGGCATCCTGATCCTGATCTTTCTCGGCGCACAGTACCTTGCGGCGGAAATCATCGGCGGGCTCATCCTCATCACGATTTCCAGCACGCTGATTCGATGGACCTATCCAGACTCGATGCTGGAAAAGGCGCGCGAGAAGGTCCAACGCGAAGCGCCGGACATGGAGGAGGACTTTGACTGGAAGGAGCGGATTCAGAGCCGGAAAGGCTGGTACCGCGTCGGACAGTCGTTCACAAACGAGTGGGGGATGGTCTGGGAGGAAATCCTGATTGGCTTCACGGTTGCTGGATTCGTCGCTGTGCTGGTGCCCGAAAGCTTCTGGCAGGCCCTCTTCCTCACCAACATGCAGGGGGAGCTGCCGGCCTGGTTCATCGCCCTGGAGAATGCTTTGGTCGCCCCGTTCGTCGCGGCCGCTACGTTTATCGGCTCGATGGGCAACATTCCGCTCGCCACCGTCCTCGCGTCGAACGGCGTCCTCTTCGCCGGCATCATGGGCTTCATCTATTCTGACCTGATGGTCCCGCCCCTCGTCGCGACGAATGCGAAGTACTATGGCTGGCCGGTCGCGCTCTACGTTGCCGGGATCATGTTCGTGAGTATCGTCGCCACGGCGCTGATCCTCGACGGGACGTTCGCCTTCGTGGGCTGGGTCCCGGAAGGAGCTCGCGAGATCGCCTCTCTCACCCAGTTCGCGATCGATTACACGTTCTGGATGAACGTGGCTGCTGCCGTCCTGGTCGGTGTCAACCTGTACCTTCAACGGCAGCACGAATCCGACCATGACGGCCACGACCACGGAGCGGACGACGAAGGCCTCTCTGCGAAGCAAGCGGTTGTGTACATCTTCATCACGGTGCTCATTGGCGGCTTGGTCGCCTTCGCCATCACCGGCGGCACGGGCTGATGCTACACTTCCTCGGTAACCGAATCTCCCGTCTGGGCTGTTTGCGTGTTGGCCGCACTCACAGACGTCGTTTGAGCAAGACACGATGCTCGCCTGGCCCGGCATGGTCGAGCGAAACGTCTACGCCGTCGATGCGATCAGGTTGGCGCTCAATCTCGAATCCAAGCGCTCGGTGGAATGCGATGGATGCGTGATTGTCCGGCGTCGTGATGGCCCGGACAACCGCACGATTGGCCCGCCGTGCCACAGCAAAGAATCGCTCGTACAGGCGCCCTCCCACGCCCTGCCCCCGCTCGTTCGGGGCCACAGCGATGAATCGGATGTACGACTCAGCCACCCGCGTTTGCGAGAGAAAGCCGCTTACGATCCCAACGCGGCGTCCCGCCCGCCAGGCAACCGGGTGGGTTTCTGTAAAGTGCTCAATCAAGTGGCGCGGAAGAAGGAACGGGTTCGCATCCAGGTCGAGCCACTTGAGAGACAGCTCACGTAGCGCGGCGGCTTCGTCGGGACGAGCAACGGTAACGGTTAGGTCGGACATGCACGTCGGACGCCAAGGTAAGACAGTGTGTTGTCGGACGATCGATACTCGGCTTCGTTCGGTCGAGCCTGCACGTTCCGCCCGAGCACCATGACACACGGACAACGACGTAGCAGGACCGCTCCCACCAATCGATGTTCTTTTTTTGTCGACTCAGTCGCCGACCGGGACCGCGTGCGTCCGTGGCAGGACGACCGTGAAGCACGTCCCCTCGTCCTTCGCCGTCTCCACGTCGATGCGCCCCTCCATAAGGACGGCCAGCCGGTGAGCGATCGCTAGCCCAAGACCGTTTCCCTGGTAGTCCCGACTGACGCCCGTCGATTCCTGGCGAAAGGCTTCGAACAAGTAGGGCACGAACGCATCGTCGATCCCGATTCCTGTATCCTCCACATCAATCAGGACGTTATCAGATTCGGTGTGCACGCGAACCGTGACCGTGCCATCGACATCGGTAAACTTGACGGCATTGCTCAATAGGCTATCGAGAATACGGCGAAGGGCACCACGGTCGACCGTCATATCGACCTCCGTCGCCGGCAGATCGAGCACGAGGTTTACGCCCGCCTCTCCAGCTTTTTCCTGATACTCCTCGACCACGAAGGCAACCTCATCGCAGACATCAACGGGAGCCGGCTGTATCGGCATCGAACCCGCCTCTAATCTTGAAAAGTCCAGCACACTATTGAGTGTTTGGAACAGCCGCTTTCCGCTTTTCTCGATCAAGCGGGAGAAGTGCAAAATGTCCGTGTTTTCCCCTCGTGAGGCATCCTCGCACTGTGTCTCGCCAATCATTTCGGCAAAGCCGATAATCGACGTTAGGGGCGTCCGGATCTCGTGGCGCATGTTCGCGAGAAAGACCGACTTGAGACGATTTGCCTCCTCGGCCTGTTCTTTCGCTGCCACGAGGGCCTGCACCTGATGCGTCCGATCGAGCACCACCGCGGCATTGCCAGCAAGAATCTCTAGAAGCTGAACATCGAGGTCGGTGATGCCATCTGGCTCGTGGCTTCCGACGGAGATTACGCCGTGCCCGGCAAGCGGCACGTAGACCATCGACCGAACGGGAGGGGCATCCGTCCCCGAGGGCGTCCCAATCCACGTTTCTCGAACATGAAGCGTCTCACCGGTACAGTAGGCTTCCGCGACGTAGCTATCGCCCGTGATGTGGTAGGAGGGCCAGATACTTCCATTCTCGCTCCCCTGTCCATTCTCGTGAACCTGCCCCGACTGATCGACTGGGACAAGAATGCCGTTTTCAAAAAAGCGTATGGCGGTGATCGGATATGCAAGCGTATCACGGACAAGCCGCTCGATCTGAACCGCGACGTCTGCCCGACTGCGAGCGCGAAGAAGGTTTTCCATCGCACCGTAAAGGGAGCGGATTGTCGCTCGACCCGAGCGCAGTTCGGCTTCCATGCTGTGCCGGTTTGTGACGTCCTGCAACGTACCCGCCACTTCGACGACCTCTCCATCGCGACGGACGGCACTACCTCGAACCTCCACCCATTTGCCTCTCCCCACGTCTAGCGGAAGCTCAAGCTCAAACGGTTCGCCCGTCTGGATGCACCGGCTCACCGCGGATCGAAACGTGGCATTTGCGCCGTCCCGAATAGGCGCGGAAAGCGTATCGAACGTGATCGTCGTCTCGGGCGACCGCTCATAAATACGATAGATCTGCCGCGTGCAGGAGAGCGTGTCATCGACCAGATCGAGTTGCCAGCCTCCGATGTTTCCGACCTCCTGCGTTGTATTTAAGAGCAGTTGGTGTTCATCGAGCGCTTTTTGCGTCTCGCGCCGGGCGGAATATTCAGACCATCGATTGTTATACAGAAGCACAGAAATGCCTGTCATCAGCGCCGCGGCCACGCCAATCACGGGAAGGTGCTCGAGCATATGCACGGCACCAATCAACGTCGGGGAAACAATAATTCCGGCAATCCCGACACCGAGCGCAAGGACTTGAAGCGGCCGAAACGGAATCGCTATGACCGCGACCATGTAGATCATGGAAATGAATCCCGGGCTCTGGATCGTTCGGCCGTACAGGATATCGTCGTACAGCATCACGGCTCCGCCCAGAAGAAGGACCAGGGCGGTCAAGATACGCCCGGCTCGCAACGAGCAGCCTTTCCATCCGAGCAACAAATAGAGGAGGGAAACGACCACCATGTACACATCGTCGATCAGCAACACGACCGACTGTTCGACGGGCGGCTCCGGCGTCAGAGCCATGGGACGGTCCAGCACCAGGACATTGATGGCCACGTAACAGAAGGTATTCACAAGACCAATCATCCCGGCCCAGTACAACCCTTGCTGCATGACCGAACGGAGCGACTCCCGGAAGCCGGGGTCACTGTCGTGAGCGGCGGACGCGAAAAGCAGCGTCCAATTGTCCATACGGGGCTTTCCCATAAATCGAGTTTTCCCGTGACGGCGGCATCACAGGCACAAAATGGGGACGTCAGCGGCAGCAAGAAGAGCTCAATGACACGTTGCAGTTTCAACCGTTGCGGACATTCACCTGCCAGAGCGAGGTCAAATCACACGTGAGGTCTGTCCGAACGATTACACCAGAACCGAATCACACAAAGTATAACGCTTTGACAACCTGTTTGGCGTACGGCCTTCGGCGATCCAACGGTGCAGACTGCCCGGCGGTCCGTCCTCGCAAGGCTCACAATAAACAACTCGGTTGACCCCGTGCACCGTATCTACTGCATCATCGTAAAAAAATCACCGTTCGTCCAAGAATAGCTATAACCAACTGTCTTTTCGTTTCGCGCTCCATCCACCAAGCAGGTTGTGAATCAACTGCAATGATAATAAGGGCAACCTAAAGGAAGCTTTAGAGGATCTTTTTTCCCTGACAGACCGCCCAATCACGCTCTAAATCCACCATGTGCGGGACCGGCACGGCCATTCACCCCGGTCTGGAGATATTTCTCTGAGATCGGAATGCAACGTCATTCCAGCGTCCGCTTCGATATCGCATGTAGAGAATTGCTGCGGGAACGCCGGTCTCGAGAATGAGCGCGGCGTAAAGGCCGTAGAAGCCAAGTTCTGTCGTCGCACCGAGGTAGGCTGTCGGCAAGGCACAGATAACGAGGCCAAACACCTGTGCGTAGAACGGCCACCGGGTGTCGCCCGCGGCCCGAAGCGGGCCCAGTGCACCGTTCATCAGCCCCCAGGCAAGCACACTCAGGCAGGTTGCCCGAACGAGTGCAATGGTAATTTCAAGCACCTCCGGATCCTGAACGAACAACGTGCTTATCGGTCCGGCGAATGCGAACACACACAGAGCCGTGACCCCGTACGCGGCGACGGTAAATCGTAGAGCATCCTGCGCGTAGCCGGTTGTGGAGCGTGCGTCGCCCGTCCCCATCGCCTGTCCGACGAGACTGCTCGACGCCAGCCCAAAGCCCCAGCCGGGCGTGTTCATCAGCGCACGCACGCGCAGCGCCACGACAAAGGCGGCCACAGCATTCGGGCCAAACAGGCTGACGATCGCCAGCATCGGAAACTCCCCGCCATTCAGCGCGACATTGCGCAGCACGAGAGGGGTGGCGATTCGCCTCAGCGACCGTGCTGTTTCCCCGTTCCAGAAGGGCGCCGCCCGATGGAGCCGAAGCGGCAGAGCTCCGATCATTGGCAGGTGACCACGGAGGAGCCCCGCGGCGAAAAACGCAGTCGCTGCCGCATTGCTGATGAGGGTCCCGAGCGCCGCTCCAACCACACCCAGGTCGAAGACGAAGATGAGCGGCACGTTCAAGACGATGTTTCCGACCGCCGCGCCCGCCCGAATCATCATCGGCGTCTGGGCATCGTTTGCCCCCACGAAAGCGCGGCTTGCCACGAGGTTGAGGGCCGCAAAGGGCATCGCCAGACTCGCGACGCGGAGATAATCCGCACCGTACGTAATGGCCTGCTCGCCGGAGCCGATGATCTGAATAAATGGCTCCGGAATGAACCCGAAAAGACCCGCGAACGGGATCGTGACGCCAGCGGCCACGATCGCGCTCACCGTGATCGCAGCATCTACACCTCGCTCCTCGTCCGCACCCACGCGCTGGGATACAAGGCTGATCGTTCCGCCAGCGACGCCACCCCCGAGGATGAACGCAAGCATCCAGAAGGGCAGCCCATACCCGACGCCGGCAATTGCCGCAGGTCCGAGCGCGATGCCGACCATCGCCACGTCTGCTGTCGACTTCGACATGCGAGCAATCCCGGTGACGATCCGAGGCCACGCCAGGTCAGCGATCCGGTAGGCCCGGTCCCCATCGATCCAGCCCAGATAGGTCAGCAGGCGACCGATGCCTTCAATGGTAGCACGAACGGGGTTCAGAATCGGCGCAGTGCCTTTTTGATTGGGGGGCAACACGTCAGACCGTGCCGTCAGAACATGTACGACCTGTAGACGAATGACCGATTCTCAGAGTTGGAGGTCCGCTGCCCGCGCCCGTTGTCTACAGTTTTCATCACTTGTAACATGAGCCGTCCAGGGCGAGGCAGGAATCGTGCACGGTTGGACCGTTCCCGTTAGCTACCCTCGTGCACGGCGAGGTCTTGCTTCTCCGAGGGACTCGAACTCACTGGCCACCGGATGGCTTTCCACGCCGTGAGGGCGAGCGCGCCGCTTCCGAGGAATACAGCGATGGGCGTCACCACACTGCCGAAAAAGGGCAGCCATCCGGCAAGCAGCAGAAAGACGAGCCCAGACGCGGCCGCCCGGTATGGATGCCAGGCCTCGTCGTGCCCACGGAACCGCGCCATCACGTAGTCGCCGAGACGGATCCCGGAAACGATGTAGCCGATGACGGCTGCCGCCGGCAACAGGATGAACAGAATCCCGAGGGCGATGGGAATACCGACGAGCGTCGCGAAGAGAGCGCCCGCAACGAGAGGTAGGCCGGCCCACACCGCAAGCCCTGCCAGTACAGTCGCTCCGACATCATCGGTGATGAGCGCCCCCATCTCACGCATCTTCTTCGGCGCCACTGCCGCTGCAATCAGTCCCGCACCGATGATAGCGACGGCTCCTCCGAGAGCTACGAGCACACCGAAAAGCAGTAGACCGTGCGCGATCGGATACTCGAGTCCAGACTGAACCCTCCCCCGAATCGCCACATCGTCTGTGCGCCCCAGATCCGATGCCACGAGATGCACATCGTTCCGAATCACGGTTCCATCGGAGAGGTCCGCCCGCCCGTCGATGACCACTAGCGTTCCGACGTTTGCTCTTCGAAATGTTGCGTCCCCGTTGACCACGACGACCGCCTCAACGGTTCCCTCCACGACGAGATTGCCATCAATCACGATCACAGCCCCTTCTCGCTCCTCGGCTGCCACCGTCATATCACCACCGACGCGCATCCGAAGACGATCGGGCGTGAGCGCATCGACGGGTTGAAATGGTCCGTGCTCTGTCGTATCGGGACGAAGCTGGTCCAGCGCCTCCGCACGGGCGAGCGGCGTCGTGGGGTGCGCCGTCCACAGGGCAAGTAAGAGGACGATCCACAGCATCGACCGCAGTGACTTGCTCCAGACCGTCGCAGGGCATACATCATCGATTATGTTCATCGTTCTACCGGCTCGGATGAAACGCATTCCACGCACTCGGTTGGACGCCCTGTATCTCACGGGGCGCAGCGCATCCCGCCCCGCCGGCCCATCAACGTTGGTGCTCCAGGGATAAATCGAGATCCCCGCGGATCGCCGTACTCGGACGTCTCCTCTCCCAAGATGACGATAACAAGAGAATGCGTCGTGGTATCGATCGCTGCATCCGCTATCGAGCCAGACCGACGGTTAGTGTAGGACAGCGCCCCGCGTACACGAGACCGGCGATCGGAGATGTTCGCGAGCGACAAGACGTGGCGGGTAGAATCGCACGCTCCCGATCGTCAGCGTCGGTCTGACGCATCTTGCTCCCTGCGCTCCTACCTGGCATGCGAACCCAAAAGCGCCCTCCCGGGACTATTCCAGGCAGGGCGCTCTTGCTACCGAAGAACTGTATGGGCCGTTGGGGCTAGCGAACGACAGTGAGTTTCTGCGTTTTCACGTGCCCCCCGCCCATCAGGCGAAGGAAGTACGCTCCCGTCGCGAGCCCGTCAACGTTCAACGTCATCTGCTGACGTCCAGCTCCGGAGACGCTGTGCGTTCGCACCTCGCGTCCGAGCAGGTCGTAGAGCACCAGGCGCGCATTGCTTACGTCCTCCGGTACCGCAAACCGCACCGTGGCCTGCGTCCGGGCCGGGTTCGGGTACGTCCCGAGCAACTCCATCTGACGTGCGCCAGACGGCGTTACGACGATCTCTTTCGTGAAGCTCTCCGAGCCGTCGACATCGACCTGCCGGAGACGATACGTCAGCTCTTCCGCCTCGTACGGAAGGTCGCGGTCCGTGAACTGGTAGGTTTGCGCTTCCGTCGTCGTCCCCGCACCGTCCACGCGCGTCAGCGAGGTCCAGCTCCCGGTGCCGATGCGACGCTCCACGTCGAAGCCGGCGTTTCCGGTCTCCGTCAACGTCTGCCACCGAAGCTCAACCGTGCCACCGGATGGGGTCGCCGTGAATCCAGCCATCTCGACCGGGAGCGCCATCACATTGCCCGATAGCGGGAGCGATGCGAAGGTCGCCGTCGCCTGTCCATTCACGGTGGCGAGTTCGCCTCCCACAACCGTGAGGTCCGATGGTTTGTCGAGCAAAAACTGCATGCCGGAAGTCGACGCTCCGGCGTCAACGTCAATCGCGAGAATCACGTATCGCGTATCGGTATCAACCGCTTCGTTGAACGCTGTGAAGGCGAGGCTTGCAGGCGCATTCGAGTTGTCGACATCGACTTCGCCCAGCTTCGTGTCGGTACCCACATCTAGCGTGGCATCCTCTGACGCGAAGAGACGCGCGACCGAGACCCCGGCCACACCCGGAGCACTGTTCGTCAGGGTCACAGCCTCGAACGTCGCTCCGACCGACCCGGCCGACAGCGTAAACATTCCGACGACGTTATTGTCTGTACCCGGATCGACATTTACCGTCAGATCGAGCCCGCTGGGAGAGCCGTCGGTCACAGCCAGATCCGGCACGTCGGTGACGGTGAGGGTGAACGTCTCCGACGTCGTGTTGTCCGACTTCGTGCCGTCACTGACCGTCAGGGTAATTGTTGCCGTCCCGCTTTTGCCAGCCGCCGGCGTAATTTCGACGGTTCGATCGGCACCCGTTCCAGCAAGTGTTATATTCGCATCAGGAACCAGATCCTGATTGTCTGATGACGCGGTCACGACAAGGTCGGACGCCGCTGTCTGTGAGTCGCCGACGGTGAAGTTAAGCGGCCCGAGCGTACCGTCCTCCGTGATCGTCTGGTGTGCGATGGTGCCAATGGTGGGTGGCTCGTTGCTTGCCTCTCCCTGAAGGTTCACCACGCGGGTCCCTTCCGGCAGATCGGTGTTGATGTTCAGGCTTCCAGATGCCCCACCGCTCGTAGTCGGTGAAAACGACACGTCGATCTCACAGCTCTCAGACGCTGCGAGCGCAGTCGGACAAGCGTCGGTCGATGCAAACGGAGCGTCTGTCTCAATCGACGAAATGTTGACCGTGGCTCCCGTACGATTCGTAATGATCACCGATTCGGTGCCGCTTGTTTCACCCAACAAAACAGAGCCAAAATCGATGGTGGAACGCGAGACCTCCAGCCCGTAGCCTCGCAACCGCTCTCCGTATGACCGGAGGAAGATGTCTCCATTCTCTTCGTAGAGAAAGAGAACGTCGCCATTCGTGCTATTAATGTCCGCTTGAGCGATCGAGGTTGTCGAAACGGTTGTCGGCGTGCCAAACGTCGCTCCGAGATCCTGGCTCACGACAAACTTGACCCTCGCATTCTCTACGTATCCCGTGACGACATTTCCATATTCATCTGCCGCAAGCGACCGTCCCTGAGAGGTCTCGGCTTTGGGGGCCGGAATGATCTCGGACGTTTCCTTCCCAAGATCAATTTTGTAGGTTTCCGAGCCGATGCCTCCACCGACAAACAGGAACCGTCCCTGACTTCCACTCGAAAGGGCTCCGACCGAGTAGTAAACATAGGGATCATCGGATGGCGTGATCGGCGTACCGAACGTGGTTCCGAAATCCGTACTCACCGAATACGTCACGTCCGGGTCGTCGAACTGAGCAATCACATCCCTGGAAATAGGATCGACCAGGATATCAGAAAAGATCGAGGACTGGCCCGTAGGCGGTTCCTGAAACGTCTGGCCTCCATCATTGCTGACGACAACTTTCGTCCCTTCGCGTCCTACAAAGTACAGATTGTTGCCGTCGGTCGCGAAGTGAACAGAGAGAGACCTAAGCTTCGCGGCGTCCACAGCCGCAGCGAACGTGCTTGCACCATCCATGCTCTTTGCGACCATCAGCCGGTCATTTTCGACCCAGGCCACGTACACGGCTCCGTTCGAGGATACGTCAATCTCGACCTCCGCATTCGTAGACGTGACCGTCACGGGCGACGAGAACGAGGCGCCGTCGTCCATGCTCTTGACGACCTGAATGCCATTTCCGCCGTGATAGGCAACATAAATGGTTCCATCCGCCCCGACAGCAATATTGTCGGACGTGTTTGCACTTGCGATGGTGTTTCCGCTCGCTGTTGAGGGACTGACGGCCACCTGCGCGAGAGCGGGTCCGGAAGACAGGAAGAGAAAAAGGATTGCGACCAGCAACGCGGCCCCTCCACGAAAGAACGGAACGAGCGGTGTGACGCGCTTCAGAAGACTGTCAGGATACGATCGGGGATAGAACATGATAAGTGAAGGGGGCGAGACGGAGGGAAAGAGGCGATCCGCTGACCCGGTGACGTACTGAATGTCCCCGAGACAGTGAATCGAAATCATCGAGTCTAGCCGTCTTCGCGTGCACCACGAGTGCGACGAATGACCAGCCGATCCTGGCTCCACGCCAAAGAGCGGAGGTGGAATCGATCTCTGCCTCCGAATCTGGTCCTACTGCGAGGAGCCGATTCTACTCACCGGTTAATTAACACCGTCGGGACGACTTCCTTAGTGCGCACAGATACGTAATTTGGAGTCATGTCCCTCGAGACCGTCGACGCGAACGAATGACAGTTCGTGTCCAGGCCATCAGTGTCCACCTTTCCATCGAGCGGAGGAAGCAGGCATCCGTCGGCAGGCGAACACCGACGCGAGTTCTGAATCGCGAGAGTCACTGTGACCTCTGTTCACCACCGGGAGCCTCCTCGCCCGGCCTCGGTAGGTATCGTATGGTCGTTCTCGCTGCCGTCTGTCGTTTTCCTTGAGCCCGATACCACCTTCATGTGTTCTGGAGATGAGGAAACAGGCGATACTTCTCCGCCCGCGCGATACCGCTCGCTCGACGCTTTCCGGGGCGTGGCGGTCGTTCTGATGTTCAACGCCCACGTCGTCAACACGACGCTACGCCCCGGACTGCAGGAGGGTCTTCTCTTTCGCATCGTCGACCTCATCAACGGGCTCGTCGCGCCCGTTTTTCTCCTCACCGCCGGTCTCGTCTTTGCGCTGGCCACACCTCCCTCATCGACCGATCGGATCGCCACCGTAAAAGGATGGGGGAAGCAGCTGCTCCTGATCTGGGTCATCGGGTATCTGCTTCGTGCGCCCGGCCTCATGCCCGAATCCTGGCACCACGCGGGAGCGCAAGACTGGGATCGGTTCCTGAAGGTCGATATCCTGCACTGCATCGCGCTCAGCTGGGTCGTGCTGCTCTCGGCCTACGTCACGATCCGATCGGCCGCCACCCGACGACGCGTTCTGGGCGGACTGTGTATAGGAATTGTCGCCGCTACGCCCGTCCTGTGGTCTGTGTCCTTTCCGTCGGTGATCCCCGTCGCGCTCGCGAACTACGTCACGGCGGAGTACGAATCTCTCTTCCCGTTCTTCCCCTGGGGCGCCTACGTTTTGGCTGGTACCGTGGCGGGACGCGCGCTCATCTCGGCCGACCGCCGGAATGTTGCGCGACAGCATATGCGTCGCCTCCTGCTTGTCGGCGGCGTCGGCGGCCTGAGCCTCGGCCTGCTGGCCTTCAACGGACACCGGCTCTGGCCCGGCGTAGGATGGGACGGAGATCCTGTCGTCATCGCGGCCTACCTCCTGCTCTCCCTCGCCACGATGGCCCTCTTCTATCTCGCACTGGAGCCCACGCAATCCGGACAGGCGCAGCCGCAGGATCCGGGTTGGCTCGAAATCGTCGGGCAGGAGTCGCTCCTTCTCTACGTTGCGCACCTGCTGGTGCTCTACCGCCTGGGATGGAACGAACACACCCTGGCGTCGACCTTCGGCAATGCACTCGGCCCCTGGGGCGTCATTGCTCTCTTCATCGCCCTCTCCATCGCAATGGCGGGTCTGGCCCTCGGCTGGCAGCGGACGAAAGAAAACCGAAGCCTTCGCGTCTGGGTACAGGTCATCGGACTCACCATCGCGGCCTATGCTCTGGCGTGACGGACAGGGCGAACATCCATAGCCGATACGAAAAACGTTTTCTAAGTCCCACCGAACCTCGCCTCTCAACGACTGAGAAATCCTCAACCTGTTTGGTGGATGGGTCTCAAAAAATGCAAGTGCGGTCGTTCACGCCTATCCGCAATCCTAATCGTGCCCCCTTGGCACGTTCGCCATCGACACGATGCGCGAAACAAACGAGACCGGATCGTGCAAGCATCTCGAGGACCGACCGTCGGGAGGTCCGTCCTCTGGGATGGCCGAAGGCTGTCCGCCGAACAGGTTCTCAACCTGGATCGTCCGTGAACGGTCCGTTACATTGGCAGTCATGTCACTGTCTTCGTCGCACCGAACGGTTTCAGGGTCCGAATCGCATTCTGTTCACTCTGGTTGCCGCCCGATGAATCGCAAATGCCGCTTGCGGGTCAGATCCGTCCGGTGGGAAGACCACCAACACTAGCCCGTCTCAGATCGATCTCTCCAAGCCTGTAACCTGTGACAGCGTCGCATTTTCCTCCGACGGAGCAGAGAGATCAGTCGGTATCGTGAGGAACGTTCCAGCAGAATGGGGCCAATCTCGATTGAAGGCCACCTTCGAGCCCCGAATATCAAGACCGGCCCGTTCCGCGTTCATTTTGTAACAGAAACGGTCTCACCGAAATAGCATGTCTTCGCTCGATCACAAACGACCGAACCCCAACATGCCATATCTCCCTTACCACGGTATTTCCGGGTCATGGCTAACGCCCTTTCTCGTCTGCGTCTGTCTTATAGCGACCATCGAGCCACTGCACGCGCAAACGAATCAAAGCACGCCGAGTGCACAGGACGTAGATGTGCTAAACTTATCCAGTGGGGCCATCGTGCTTTCCCACTCCGGGCAGTACGACGAGGAGTGGGCGGCGCTTCTTCTCCTCGACGATACGGTTGAGCACGGATGGTCGGCCGCGGAGGGTGCTTCGTTTCCCCATGAGATTCTTATTGAGCTTCAACAACCGACGGCGCTCGACTCCATCGCATTTGACAATTCGACCGCGGAGGAAGCCGATTACCCTGGCATTTCGGCCCGGCATGTCGAAGTCTGGGTGTCTACAGACGGGCCGGATACAGGATTTTCGAAAGCGATCGTTCGGGAAGCCGCTCAGGGCGCTCGGTCTGTATTTTCATTTCCAGAATCGACGCCGGCCCGCTGGCTCAAACTGGTAATCAAATCCAACTGGGGCCACGAATCGTACACCGAGTTGATGGAGCTAGAGGCATACGGCGAAACGTCAGGGAATGCAGACTCCAGGTCTACGATCTCGGGTGTCTACGATACCAACTACGACCTCATGCGCATCGAACAGCGTGGAACACAGATCTACGGTTGCTACGACTACCGCGGGGGAACGCTGACCGGCAGCATCGACGACAATGTCGCTCAGTTCGAGTGGCGACACAAAGGACGAGACGAAATCGGTACAGCGATTATGGTGCTTTCTCGTTCCGGGAATCAACTCAACGGACTCTGGTATGAGGACGGACAGTACCAGGGACTATGGACGGGCTCGCCAGCGGAGGGGGGAGAACAGCCCGCGTGTACAATCCCAACAGACGGCAACATTGCCCAGTCCCTTTCTACGAGCGGTCGCGCCATCGTATATGGGATCCGATTCGATGTCGATTCGGCACAGTTGCGAGCGAAATCGGAGGAGACCTTGCGCCAGGTACGTTCGGTATTGAATGATCAGCCCGACTTGCGTCTGGCGATCGAAGGGCACACGGACAATACCGGTAGCACGTCCTACAACGCAGAGCTTTCGAAGGATCGAGCCCAGTCAGTCGTCCAGTGGCTCACGGAGCGCGGCATTGATGCTGACCGGCTGGAGGCGCGGGGTTACGGTGAGAAACAACCGGTGTCGACCAACAGCACGTCCCAGGGCAGAGCACTGAACCGTCGCGTGGAGCTGGTTCGACAGTAAGAGAGGCGCGACGAGATCACGCGACGCCCTCACCTTCCGTCCCGGCGTCATTGTCCATGCGGCCTGCTGCCCCCTCCGTAACGACAGCCGGTACCGAGTTGAAAGTAGAACTTGCATTCGCTCCGTCCCGACAAACGGACTGTCGCGTACGCACGTCCGACCCGGAAATGTAGATAGATATCATCGGCGATCGGGACAGGCTCTGAATTAGAAAATTCCGGCAACGGATTCAGAAGGAATCCGCCGGGTGCAATGCCCCGTGCGCGACTGCTCTCGATGCCCGGCTCAACCGACTCGGGTACGCCGAGGTCATCGGCAGACGCCACGCGAGATATCGGGCCCCCGCGAATGGCGATTCCGCCGGACGTTTCGGTGTCGATCGCATTTACATCTTTGATCGGTCCGCCGATGACATTCACCATTTCGGGGCTTCACCTCACCGAGCCCCCTCGCCTCCTGCCCATATGCACGTTTATCAATTTTAATTATAGTATATTTACTATTGTCTAATAATACGGTATAGTATTGTTACATTGACTATCAGTATTATAATCTTTAATGTTAATAACCCTACTACATCATATATCTCATACAAGCAAAAACGATCGATCATGGAAGCCACGTCCATTGCAGAACCGACGCAGGAAGAGAAAGAGATGTATTTCCAGATGGCCAAGAAATCATATCGGGAGAAAGTTGCTCATCTGGAAGAAGCAAGCACAAAAAACCTGGAGTTTCAGAAGTCTTTTGACGTAACGGCTGAGTCCGTCGCCCACCACAAAGCCAGCGGGAATTTCGCTCTCGCATCGGCCTTTATCTGGTCAAAGGTTTCGTCGGTCAACCCGATCTCGATCGACGATAGCGCAAAAGTTAATTTCGAAGGCCAGGCGTGGGGAGTTGGCCTCGGAGGCGGCGACATCTGGATGGGAGGCTGGCTCGCGAACGCAAATGTGTTGAATGGCGACGTAAAATTTCAGTTCGTGACGCACCCCGCGGTTACGGAGATTAGCTTCTACAAGAACGGTACGTGTGTCGGTGTACTCGCCGGCGGCGGACTGAATGTCCAGCTCGGCAGCATGGGAGGCAGCGGGACGTTTTCCAAAGCCTAACCAGCGACGCCGATACAGGCGGTGCGCCTGCAACCGCCCATTCCATTTGAAGGTGCAGCGGCTATCATTGAATACGGGCCTGATTTTTCAGATCCGTACGCCGCACCTGAACGCCCGCAGTCGCTTGGCTGCGGGCATTATGTTTGCCCATCCAGAACGAGAAGTGGACTTCGGCTCATGACGGAGGGGATTCTCTCGTTCGACCGCCCGCTCGCGGAAATGTCGTGACACGCCCCGAAGCCCGCATTTCAGCCACTGCTGAGGGACAAGCGAATGGACCTCAAGACATTCGTTTGGGAAGCCGGATGAAGACGGTTGTCCCTTCTCCCTTTTCCGACTCGATCCACACGGTCCCCTCCAGAAGCGATACGTATTTCTGCACGAGGGCCAGACCCAGACCGCTTCCTTCGAAGTGACGGGCTGTGCCGGTAGATTCTTGCTCGAAGGCATCGAATGCCCGTGTCAGAAAGCCAGAATCCATTCCCACGCCCGTGTCCTCAACGGTAATCAGTACAGACGCTTCATTCGGATCGGTGTTGGCGTGATTGCCATCGACGGGTCTCGTCTGCCGCCCTCGAATGGTGATCTTCCCCCCCGGCTCCGTGAATTTGATGGCGTTTGCAGCGAGGTTGACCAACGTTCGATACAGCAAACCCGGATCCGTCTCCATCTGTACGGATTCGCACTGCGCCCGAAGGTCGATTTCGCCTGCCTGAGCCTGCGGCTGCAGGTCGCCGGCGACCTCCTCCGCCACGTGCCGGAGGCGCACCGACTCAACGTGCGGGTCCACGACCCCGGCCTCCAACTTCGACAGATCGAGAATCGCGTCCAGCGTTTGAAGGAGACGGTTTCCGCTGCGCTCAATGTGGCGAGAGAACTTATCGAGCGGAGCGGGAAGCCCCGCCGAACTAAGGATTTCGGAAAATCCGATGATCGACGTGAGAGGGGTTCGGATTTCGTGACTGATATTCGCAAGCATGGCGGACTTCAGGCGGCTGTTCTTCTCCGCCAGCTCTTTGGCCGCCACGAGCGCCTCACGACGCTGCTGCTCCTCCGTCGTGTCGCGCATGTTCGCCAGGATTTGCTGACGCCCGGACTCGGACAGGATCTGGCGTCCACGGATCGACAAGTACCGCCATTCACCGTTCTGATGGCGATATCGACCTTCTACATCGACCGTCTGCGACGAATCGAGCAACGCGTTCTCAAACGCCGCCTCAAAGCGTGACACATCCTCCGGGTGAACAATCGCCAGCCCGTTTCGACCGAGGAGATGAGCCCGTGGATACCCCGTGACGCGCTCGATCGATGGTGACAGGTAGGTAAACGTCGCATCTGGATCGATAATCGCGACAACATCGACGGCCTGCTCAACCACCGCGCGGAACCGCTCTTCGCTGCGACGAAGCGCCGTTTCCATACGACGTTTTTCCGTAATGTCCTCCAAAACAAAAACCGCACGAGTGGGCTCGTTCGAATACTGCGTCGAACCGACGGTCTGGGTTTGACGTGACGCTACCGAATCCGAACGATCAATCCATCCTCTTTCATCCACGGGCTCATCGAACAGCGGTGCCCCATTGATGGACAGGAGGCGCTCCGAGCCGTCGCTCCGGGTAATCGTGTGTTCAAGGTCGTACACGGACTGCCCCATTCGCATGACCCGCGCAAACGGGAGGTCTTCATCCGGGATCCGATTTCCGTCGACATCTCTGATTTCCCAGAATGGATCGTTATACGCTACGTTGTCCACGACGCGCGGCGCGATACCGAGGACCTCTTTTGCGCGCTCACTTACTCTAACCAGATCGCCCTCCGCGTTAAATACGATAATAGCAGCGGGGCTCGCATCGAAGATCCGCTGGAGGAGATCACGTTCACGACGCAGATTCCTCTGAGCCCGGTGCGCCTCCGTCACGTCCATGTGCGTCCCGACCATCAGAAGCGGCGATCCATCGGGCGCTCGCTTTACGATCCGGCCGCGGTCCACCACCCAGCGCCATGCCCCGTCCTTATGGCGCATTCGAATCGTGATGTCCATCATTTCCGTCTCCCGCTCGATACACGACTCAATCGCTTTCCGGACGCGCGGCTGATCGGCGGGATGGACGTGATCGAAGAAAAAGTCGGCGTGGTTCTCGACCTCATCGAGTGTGTAACCGAGGATTTCGGCCCACCGCTCCGTGTACACTGCGCGGCCCGTCTCGAAATACACCTCCCAGGCGCCGAGGTCGGCCCCGTCGATAGCCATCTTCAGGTGCACCTCTTCGTTGTCGAGAGCGAACGACTCATCTTCGACGCGGCGCGGCAAGGACGACCATGCATCAACGCACCTTCGGCTGTAAATGGCAATCCCCTCCCCCGCCGGATACAGGCGCAAGTGGAGTTGCCGAACCCCTGATGGAGACGATACGTCCACGCCGGCCGGCTCGCCATCTTGCGCACGATCACAAGCCGACGCGAATCCGGGCGAGGCAAGGATCGGGACCTCGCTCGATGGCGTTCCGACAAGCATTTCAATCGGGCGACCCAGAAGATGAGACGCCTCCGGTTCTACGTGGGAAAAGCATCGATTGCTGTCAAGGATGAAGACCGCCTCCCGTTTGGACTGGCGCGGGTAGTAACATGGCTCCGGGAGCGACCACCGACGAAGCACCCGAGAAACGGAGAGGACAGACTCCTCCATCGAAGAGCCTCTGGCGTGCCGTCCTGCCGTATCCATCGCTGTTCGTCAAGATATTCGTGTTGCCGCAGAACAAACGTCCATCTGCGCCAACGCACCGGTCCCTCGCTGGATGTGCCCCTTACAGAGACATGAGCCAGATGACGACCGGCTTATAGCCTGAGGAGCATCTGCGCTCGCGAATCTGGCTTCGTTTCCGAAACGGGGATACACTCGCGACGCGAGCGGGACGGGGGCGGCGTGACAAGTGGTAGACGAGAACGCATGATCGAATCGCTGAAGCGAGTCCGGGCTGTGCTTCTCGCATTTCCGATCCTGCTCTGCCCTAAATCCGTGTTGACGGTTCTTCGGAGTCGGCGTCTTCCGTCTCCAATGCGTCGCAAGGCCACTGATCGATACGCTCGCATTTTAACACATGTACCCTATACCTTTTACAAACGTACGCAATTAAACGGAGTCCGAAGCAATTCCCTGCAGACGCCGCGTGGATAATGCGCACGCTGAGCTGGGAAAACGTGTTTTGCCTTCTCTTCGCTCGTTGTCCTTCAACTTTACGGCGTCTTGTCTTCCTTCTTATGCCATCATCCGCGACTTCCGTACAGGTGTTCAGGCCAGGTCATCCCAAGTGGGGGCGCGGATTGGGACTCCTGTCAATATTGTGTATCTGCGTCATCGCTCCGCCCCTATGGTGGACCGGGCTACCACTTTATCCGGACATCCTTTGGCGAGTGAGCATCATTGTCATCGTGATATGCGGACTTAGCGTCACTAAATACTACGTAGAGGTGCCAAAACGCATAGAAGTTAGCCCTCATGTTGTGACCGTTCATCGGCGATTTCGAGACCCGATCGATTTTCCGCGTCAAGAGATCCGAAATGTGTCGTACAGGGAAAAGACACAAACCATTCGACTCTTCACCTCGGAGACTGGGCGCTGGTTTCCGCAACTTTCGATATACACGAGCGGTCTCAATCGTGCGGATCGACAAGCACTCATTGAAATATTAGATCCTTCGCCACCGACCTCATCTTGACCCGATGATACCATAACCTTATCGGGGCAAGGGTATGGCGGACGACCTAACATTTTGGTTCAAAGTTTAGGGCGGACCTGGACGAAGTCACTATTCTACACACCGCAACATTCCTTCACTGCGGTCTACACAAATGCCACCGAGATCTCTCGGAAGAGAGGACCTATCACTACCGCTGTCACCCCAACCTTCATTTACGATTCCTGCCTGCTCGAGACCCCAGAAACGGGACGAGGGAGAAGGTTAAGACCCCATCCACATTCAAGGGCGAGTTGTCACGCCCATATTCATAGGAGACGGAAGGTTGTCGTCCGGCCTAAACACCTCTGGCTCTCTCCCGAGAGTTCGGTGACGCATGGATTCAGTCCGAGCGCTCGGTGGCGATGCGCATTCCCTCGGTGATTGTCCCGCGCGCGTGAAACGTCGTGTTGAACCCGGCACATCCTGCAGACAGCGAAGGGGGAATCGTGACGATACGGATGCTGCCCCCTACCGAAATTCTTTCTATCGCTACGCTTCACGGGGAGGAACTCATACCCTGTCTACAACAGCGGGTCACTTCCAGGCCCCTCATCAGTAGCAGGCAGCGTGAGCCGAAAAAAAGACGGTCTTGCTTGCTGTCTTGATGCAAGCCGGTGGGACTCATGCCGGATGGATCTTAGACGTTGGATTCGCTGGATACGCCAAGGCGCGTATCCACGGGAAACGGGATCGGCCCGTCAATCGCAAGATTGGCAAACCGGGGATGCTGAATGTTTAGCAGGACGTTCCGGTGGATCGGGATCACGGCGGAGGGAACGGAAAGCGCGAGGGAATCCCGGCGTTCGTGCCAGAAGGTCCCGATCTCCTGCGTGGATGCGGGCCACGGCCATTCGCGCCAGTCGGATGGGAGGTCCGCATCGGATAGCGTAAGGAGGTCTTGGTCTTCCTGTAGTTCAATCTCGAACAGCACGTAGTCGGTGGTAACGAGGTCGGCGCGCCCCGTGTGGACGAGCGTCTCCAACAATGCGGTGGCGGGCTGATCGGCGGCGTAGACCATCGGGACGCCCTGTTCGTGCCATCGGCCCCGCCCGCGAGAGCCCCTGAACGCAGTTTCGGCGTACTTCGCTTTGGTAAGACGGTAGATGGTCACAAGACCTCGCGGCGCGATGGGCAGAGCACGAGCGAACGATTACGCGGCGTTGGTCTCGTCGATCGTGGTCAACAGATCCTCCACTTCGCGTAGGCCAGGCTCGGTATCCAGCCGTTCCAGCGGCGTTTCTCCATCCAGGAGTCCATGCGGTGTTTTGAGCCACATGCGGGCTGCGTCATCCGAGTGGAAGGCCGTCCGACTCCGCGCCCAGATGTGCAAGAGGCGCCAGAGGCGATCCGATTCGACAGGTGTCAAACCTTTGCCTTGCTTCCGGCGGCGCTGCAACGTGCGGACGGACAAATCGAGAACGTCCTCCAGATCGGGTTGGCTAAGATCGAGCGCACTGGCGACCGCATCCATCTCGTCTATTCCCAACCCTTCACGGACCCGTTCGATATCCGGCGTTGCATCCGCAGTCTCAACACGTTTGGATTGAAAAGAACGCAGTGCGCTCTCGAAGGCCTTTTGGTTCGTACGCTGCGGCGTGGCAGTAGCGGACATGGCAATATGGACCTGTGCCGGATATCGGTGCACCTGTACTATGCGACACATGTCGCCCATGTTTCCGCAGATGTCGCATATAGCCGCACGTTAGCAGGTTGACCTGACCTATCCACGAAACCGAGAATACGGAGATGCACTATATTCAGCTTACGGCAAAACTGAAAATAAGACCTTTCCCCACGAGGATGTATCGCATCACACCAGCCGCGTGCGTTCCTCAGCAGTTGTTGCATCATGCCCTGTTTGATGTCCTGCATCCTATCGCCGCGGGTCTATAGCGTCTCGATATCGGTGTCCATCCACAGAGCATCGTGTCAACGGCTATTTGTTCTTCAGCGACCGGGAGTACCAAGTCAATATTTTCGATGTCACCGTGGTACCAAGCGTGCTGTCCTCGATCTCCGCCAAAGGGTCTCAAATTGCATAATAGCAGGTACTTTTGATCTATTTCGTCTCCAGCATGATTTCGCCGAACTCGCTGGTTGAGTAGTGCTCTCCGTTATTCCAAAGAACAGGGGGGCGAAAGCACCATCCCGACCAGAAGATCGCCGGCTTGCACAACAAAGGTCTCTTCGTATGGTTCTGCGTAGCAGTGTAGGCTTTCCCTAAATTGGCCCGGTCGAAAAACCTTCAGGACGAGATCGTCACCCCACAACCATTCTGAGTGACTGCCTCACTCGCACCTGTCATGGCCGGTACAAACAGAAAAAACCGCCGCTGCCAGAAACTGGCGACGACGGTCGGGGTGGGCCCTCCTGGATTTGAACCAGGGACCTCTCGCGTGTGAGGCGAGCGCTCTAAACCACTGAGCTAAGGGCCCATTCTAAGTGTCGTCGTTACGGACGGGCGGTGCGCTTTCACGGCGGGCCGTGCATCGTTCGTAACGGATGGGCTGCAACGACAAAAGCCACATCAGGATCCATCGTGCTCGCGTATCTGCGTCAAGAAGTCGCGAATGTAGCGGCTCACGCGGAGATCCTACGGACGGTTGTACGAGATCATCCGATCTGATACGGTCTCTTTCGGCGAGGATGCCGATCTCGTCGAGGCGTCCCCTGGCATCAGCGGTAGCGTGACCCAGCCGGCGTTTACGGGCGCGGACCACTTGCCCGACGACAGGATCGCCTGAAGCGGCCCCGGCCACATGGTCATGTGCTCGCGGTCAGCCTGGAAGGCAGACGCGTCTAGTGGCAGGTGTAGTGGGGCGAGCGACGGAGTCGGGGTCGAAGCCGACCACGTGGACGAACGAGTGGGCGCATCGGACGACGGAATCGGGTCGACGGGCGAGGCGGATATGTTGTACGTCACCTCCTCACCTGCTCCGGCGGTGGAGGACGAAGACCCTGCATCTGCCTGGACGATCGGCTCTTGCGTAGAGGGACTCGAAGACTCGCGTGACGACACGGGCTGTGATGCGTAGGAGCCGCCGGACATCGCGGCCGAAGGCGCAGTGGAGACGGTTCTGCGCGAGGCGTAATCGGATTCGGGCGCGAAAAGAAGCGCGCCGGTGAAGATGCCTACGACGAGGGCGACGGCCATTGAGGAGGCGATGCCGAGCGCGGCGCGGGAGTGGTCGCGCACCAGGTCGGCCAGGGATTCCTGCTGGCGGAGCATGTCGCATTCGACCTTGCGACAAACCCGCGATTGAACCCGGTTACAAACCCGCCTACGCTTCTCGCGCGAGGGCGGCGCCGGTCGACCGCGATTCCCGAGCAGGTTGCGCGTCTCGTTTAACTGCTCGATGTGCGCTTTGAGCTCCGGGTTGGCCTCGACGTACGTTTCGAACACGGACTCCAGGGACGGATCCATCGTGCCGTCTACGTACTCGCACAGCCATTCGTCCAGCCAGGCGTAGGAGGCGTCGTCGCCATCCAGGGGGGGCAGAGATGCGTGATCATTCATGACGGGCGTCGGCCGAGTCAATACCACAGGGCCGCCGAGGCGTAACGTCGATCATGAAACCAATCGAACGTATCTAACGGGGGAAGACCTCGGACAGCGAACGTCGTCGTCGCAGTCGCGCACACTCAATCGCGCTTCCTCCTGCGACTACTGCGAGTATGACCGCTCTGGGTTTATGTTTCTCAACATTCATACTTCCTCCGATCGATCCCCACCCCAGAAGGGCGGAGCGGCGGATGTCTTTCGAATGCTGCAACGACCAGAGCATCCGGCTGGATCCACGACGATGAACGGTTTCTTTCAACCGGGTATCGGATCAGGCCGTCACACGCTGTGGCAGCAACCGACGAACCAGCAGGGTCAGGATCAAGCGAGGATCGCGTCGGGAGCCTCCTTTCAACTCGTAGTCGGCCGCGAGCAATGCGGCATGTGCGTCCTGTACGGCGCGCATGGAGTAGCGCCGGGCGGCCTGCTTGTATTCCTGCACAAAGTACGGGCTGACGCCGATGTGTCCGGCCAGCTTATGCTTCGACATTCGCTGCGCCTGCGGCATCTGAAGCTTCCACAGCTTATCGACATACGCGTTGAGCACGGCGACGATCATGATGGCCTCGCTGTGCGCATTAGAGGCCTGCTGCAGAATGCGATTGGTGATGCGCATGGCGTCCGCGTACTTCCCCTCGCCGATCGCGCTCTGAAGCTCGAAGACATTGAACTCGCGCGTCTGCCCGCTGGCGTCGAGCACGTCGTTCGCCGTCAGCGTGTCGCGCTCCCCGGCAAACGTGATCAGCTTCTCGACCTCGCTGGCCGCCGTCTGCAGATCGGTGCCGACGTAATCCGCAAGCATCTGGACGGCCTGCGGCTCGATGTCGTAACCCTGACCGCGCACGTACTTCTTGATCCAGCCGGGCATCTGGTTGTCGTACAGCGGCTTGAAGTGCGACCACGCGGCCTTTTTCTTCAGCGCCCGATATGGATGCGCGGAAAGATTTGGCTTGTTGGTGCACGCGAGGAGCACGACGGCCTCGGGATTTGGGTCGTCCGCGTAACTCTTGAACTGGCGGTTGTTTTCCAGCTTCTCGAACTCCCGCACGATCACAACCCGGCGAGGCGCCATCGCGGGATAGCCCTGACACAGACCGATGACCTTCGAGGCTTCGGTATCGGACCCGTAGACGATGTCGAGATTGAAATCGTGCTGCGACGGCTCCAGCGCGTTCTCAATCAGGATATCCTGGAGCTCGTCGATTAAAAACCCTTCTTCACCGAACAGAAAATACAGCGGCTTGAAGTTCTGGTGCCGAAACGACGTGGCCAGATCTTCGAACGAAAGACCGGTCTTTTTAGCCATGGCGAAGTGCGGGATTTGAAATGCGAAATACGACGCCCGGCTCGGTGATCAGAAAAGGTGGACACGTACCCCGCCCCTTACTCCTCACCCCGATCACTCAGATCCGCGTCGTGAAGGCGGTAGCCAAGATCTCGCAGCCGCTGAAAGTCGTCGGTGGCGAAGCGGTGGACGAGTTCGAAGAGCGTCAGGCTCTCGCCCTCAACCTCCACCTCACGCATCCACGTTCCGGCATCGAGATCAGTGAGGTTCGCAACAAGGTCGCGGCGGGCATCCTGGACCGCATCTAGCACGACGTCCAGGTCGCGATCATTCCAGTCGCCACGGCGCACCCGTTCGGTCGCCTCTGCTGGCGACAGGGTGGGCGTGTCCTCGTCTCGGGCGCGACGAATCCAGTCGGTGCGCTCATGCCGATCGAGTTCGGCGATGAGGCCGTACAGCTCCTTCATCGACAGGTCGTCATCGGTCGGCCGGCCGGACTGAACCGGCTCCGGTACGGTGTCTGTGACCGTGCGCAGGGCTTCGACTTCGTCAATCAGGTACTCGACCTGCTCGATCAGCGCCGTACGAAGGTCCGCGCGCTGGTCTTCCGGGACCGAGCGGAGGTCGGTCACCTCGTCATTTGACGTTGAGGAAGACGCGTTCCGGGAGGAGCTGTCAGTCATTCGATGACCGTGACGTTTCGCAGAAAGGCAAAAAAGAATCGTCAACGCGCGCGTTACTCCGGCGCGTGCTCACTGTACGCTGACTCTTCCCGCTCGGAGCCCCACGACTGCTCGCCGCTGGTGGCCTTCCGATCGTCACGCAGGTGCGTGTTTTCGAGACCGTGCATTCCCTCCTCCGCCAGCCAGTCGAGGAAGTGCTGGTCCTTCACGCTGTGGAGGTTGTTGTCGTGCTTGAACTCCCACTGCTGGCCGAACTGGCGGTTCTTGTACTGGTCGAGGTACTCCAGCCGGTCCTGCATCTGCTCCTTCGGCTTCAGCAGACGCTCGAGCCCGAAGATCGCTTCGTCGCGACTCTGGAACGTCATGTCGTATTCTTTCGACATGATGATGGCCTCTTCCGGGCAGACCTCCTCGCAGAAACCACAGTAGATGCAGCGGAGCATGTTGATTTCAAACCACTCCGGTTCGCGCTCCTTGACATTATCGACCTCGTGCGACTGCATCGAGATCGCGAGCGGCGGGCAAGCGCGAGCACATAGGTTGCACGAGACACAGCGCGGGCGGCCATTCTCTTCGACGAGAACCGGACGTCCGCGGTAGCTGTCCGGCGGATACCACTGCTCCTCCGGATATTGCAGCGTGTACGTCGGCTCGTCGGTGATTTTGCTGAGCGAGAAGCCGAGGCCTTTGAACAGTTCCGGGAAATACAGATTCTCCCAGAAGTTCAGCTCGCGCTCGTTATCCTTTTTGGTGTTTACCGGCGTGCCAGGCATGGGGCGTTGCGTTGGTGATCGAGTCCCGGAAGGGGAGAGGTGTCCGATAGGAAACCATTACACGCACCAATAAGCGCAATGGATTCCTGAGGGTCAACTACCTGTCTCGATTGCACCCGGACTTCGAAGTTTCGGTTCACGGTTCAGGGTCCACGGTTCACGGTTCAGGGTTCACGGTTCAGGGTTCACGGTTCAGGGTTCAGGGCGCCCGGATAACACTTCAACACGTCGACACAGGAAAAACGCCCGGAGCTCTTAGGGTGGTAGAGCGTCCGGGCGTGGGCCGGGCCGTTGACTAAACGTCATGAGTCGCCTTGAGGTCGGGTTGAGTGACGTGGGGGCGCGGTTATCTGCCGGAAATGAACGCGTCGGCCGTGTACTCGGAGAGGCTCTCGAATGCCCGCGCCTCGGCCTGCTCGTCCCGGGCCTCATTGGCGGCCGCCCGCTCGGCTTCGATCGCAAACATGGCGGCCCGCTGCGTCGTCTGGGCCTGCTCGAGGGGATTCCACTGCGGACCGGTGGTTGCGGAGATGCCCATGAGAAGGATGAAGAGGGCGCCGACGAGCCAAAGCCGGTCGAGAAACGCCGAGCGACTCTCGCGCTCAGCCCGAAGACGGTCCCAGCGGGCTCGGCGAACGGCATGATCGACGGGCGTCCAGTTGGGCCGGGCAAATGTGTCGTTGGATGGGGCAAGCCCATTCAGAAACGACTTCTTTCTTGTAGTGCGATGGTGCTGCATTGAGGGAGTCATGACGGAAGCGCGTCTGCATCGTATGCCTGTTTACTTCAATTTCTAAGACGTATGAAGGCGCGTTGAAGGTTACAGCCAATCTCACTTTTCTCGCCTACGTCCGCCCTTTTTTATTTCAATGCACGTGCCGCGCTACGAACCCCCGTAGCGCCCGCTGGAATCGCGGTTCTTTTGGCATCCGAACCGAGCATGTGGGCGATGTCGCACAGGTTCTGTGCTAAAACGCGCACGGGCACGTCTCCTCAGTCTGTTCGGAGTGCCTTCGTCGGGTCAAGCCGAGCGGCCCGGAATGCCTGAACGCTCACCGTGACAACAGCCGTAACCATGGCGCCGAGTCCGGCGATGAGGAAAACGCTTGCGCCGAGGGAAATGTGTGATGCGAAGGTGTCGAGCCACCGAGACATTAGAACGTACGCGACGGGCATCGCCACGACAACGGCCAGCGCCACAAGCCGAACGAACTCTTTCGTCAGCAGCCCGACCACCTGCGCAGCCGTTGCGCCGAGCGCTTTTCGAATGCCGATCTCTTTCGTTCGTTGACGCGCCGTGAAGGCTGCCAGACCGAAGAGCCCCAGACACGCGATCAGGATGGCGAGCGCGCTGAAGAGCGCGAACAGAATACCGAGTCGTTGTTCTGCCCGATATGAGCTGGCAAAGCGCTGATCCGCGAAGGCGTACTCGAAGGGCCACGCAGCATGGACATTCTCCCACGTCCCTCGGAGGTCCGCCAGCGCGGCCTCGGTCTGAGCCGCATCGACCCGAACGTACAGCGTGCTGTAGTCGTCGGGCTCGATGTAGAAAATCATCGGTTCCACCTGTTCGCGTAGCGTGGCGAAATGCACGTCGTCCACAACGCCGATGAGGGGGGCCGGCGAGAACGGCCAGTCACCCCAGGCCCGAATTGTTCGCCCGACGGCCTCCTCCGCCGACAATACATCGGGGGCTTGCCGCTGCATGAGACGCAACGCCGTCCGGTTCACTACGTACGCCGTCGAGTCCGCTGCCCGTTCGCGCGAAAAGGTTCGTCCCGCCACAACGGGCACGCCGAGCGTTTCGAAGAAATCGTGTCCGACACTGATCGTTCGGATGCCGAGAAGCGAATCGTCTGGCACACCAGTGCCCGCAAAGCCGTATCCGTTCCCGTCGAGAAGCTCGCTCGGAAAATCGACCGAGCCAACGGACACGCCCAGAATGTGTGGGGATCGAAGCGCTTGGTCGCGGAAGGACGCATAGGCTGACATCGCGTCGTCGCTCTGCATCGGCACGGTGACGACCTGCTCTGCATTGAATCCGGGGGAGGCGGTTCGAAGATGATCAAGTTGCAGGTAGGCCGCTGTCGTCCCGATGATGAGGATGGTAGACACGGCGAACTGAAACACGACCAGTCCTTGCCGCAGTCGGTGCGCCGCTCCCGTTGGCTCCGTCGATCCCCGCAGCGCCGTCGCCGGCTGAAAGCGCGACAGATACAGGGCTGGATAACTCCCCGCCAGAAGCCCCGCTGCCATCGTAATGACCAGCAGGAGTGCCAGCGCGCCCGGAGCTAGCAACATCCCCGTGGTCAGCGGGAGCCCAATGGCCTTGCTAACCAGCGGGGTCACGGCTGCTGCAACAGCAAGCGCAATCACCAATGCAACGAACGCCAGCAACATCGACTCCGCGAAAAACTGTCCGATCAGCTGCCCGCGATATGCACCGATCGTCTTCCGCACGCCGACCTCGGCGGCTCGCTCCGTGGCCCGCGCCGTCGCCAGGTTCATAAAGTTGACGCAGGCGAGTAGAAGTACGAACAGGCCGATCACGCCGAACACGTAGAGAACGGCAATGGAGCCATTTGCCTCGATCTCCATGTTGTGGTTGGAGTGCAGATGGATCGCCGTCAGAGGCTGGAGCGACAGCGTTGAACCGTTCCAGTCGGCACCGGCATGACGTTCGATCAGGTCGGGCAACTCCGATTCCAACGCCGATCGACTCATCCCGTCCGGCAACTGGAGATACGTGTAAATCCCGTTTGCGCCCCAGGCATCGGCCCGCACCTCGCTGTAGTTCATCCACGCGTCCAGGGTCGACCAGGATACCAGCACGTCGTAGTGAAAGTGAGAGGCAGCGGGCGCGGCCTCCACGATCCCGACTACCTCGACTTCCTCCTCGCCGTTCACGCGGAGCGTTTGCCCGATCGCCTCCGCCGTGCCAAAGAATCGCTTCGCCGCCGCCGGTGTGACGAGCGCGGTCTCGGGCCGCTCAAGCGCGGACGCCCGGTCCCCACGAAGCAGATCGAACGAAAACACATCGAGGAAGGCAGAATTCGCCACAAAGATGCGCTCACGCGTAAACCGCTGCTCATCATGATCGAGGATGGCCGTGACCGGGTCGATGCGAACGACCTGCACGTCCGGGTAGTCCGTTTCGAACGCTTTCACAAGCGGCCAACTCGTCGCCGGCACACTGAAGTCGCCCCAGTCGCTCACGATGCGGTATGTCCGCTCACTGTTTTCGTGGAAATCGTCGTAGCTCAGCTCATAGCGAACAAACACCGCGATCAAGAGGCACACGGCGATCCCGACCGCCAGGCCGATAACGTTGATAGCTGCGTATCCGGCGTTGCGTCGGATGGAACGGGCCGCGGTCTTCAGATAATTGTTCAGCATAACTCCGAGGGGTTTTCGTTATCGCGTTGGGACGTTTAGACGTTGGAACGTTAAGGCATCATGACTCCTCCCCATGTCTACACCTTCATACTTTCATACCTTCACACCTTCATACGTCAATACGTCCACACTTCCAAACCTCCACACCTTATCACTCCCGCCGAAGGACGGCCACCGGATCGCGATGGGCACTTCGAACCGCCTGCGCTCCGACGGTCGCCAGCGTCAGGAGAAGGATGAGGCCGGCCGCGAGGACGAACGGCAGCGCACTCAAATCCACGTGGTATGCGAAATCCTGAAGCCAGCGTCGGACGAGCAGGTAGGCAATTGGGGTAGCCACCACGAACGCCACCGCCACGACCTTCACGAACTCGCTCGACAGAAGACCGACGATGGAGGTAGCGGACGCCCCGAGCACGCGACGGATGCCGATCTCTCTGCGACGATGCTGTGTGATCAGGACGACGAGAGCAAAGAGCCCGAACATAGCAATCCCGACGGCGAGAGCGGTCGTCCAGCCCACGATCTTAGCGAATCGGCGCTCTTGTCGGTATTGCTGATCCACCGCGTCATCCAGAAATGTGTAAGCAAAGGGCTGACCGGCGGAAGTGGTCTCCCACGCCTCTTCGATCGCGGTCATGGCACGTTGTACGTTTCCCGAGGCGATGCGCACGGCAATCTTGGGCGCGGTACTGCCGGGTACGCCGATGTTGACCGCACTTCGGAAAATCAGATCCGGGTTCGCCGTGAGCACGACAGGCTCGACCGTTTCGTGCAACGATGCATAGTGAAAGTTATCGGTGACGCCCACGATTTCGTGATCACTCATCCCCGGCAGACGGCGTCCCACGGCGTCCGTCCACCCCATCGCATCGACGAGCGCTTCGTTGACCACAATGCCCCGGCTCGTGTCGGACGGCATGTCTCGGTTGAAACTGCGGCCCTCCGTGATGTCGATCCCCATCGTCTCGATGTAATCGTACGAGACGAGATTAGCCCGATACGTGTAAAACCCGCCGCGGTCGTCCTCGAGTTCAGCCGTGATCCAGGGCTGTCCCGGCGTGTAGGAGGAGGCCGCGACATCGACGATGCCCGGGACACCGCTCAACTCCCCGCGCATACGATCCAGCGTCGCCATCCCCTCGTCGAAGGATCCGGTCGTCGGGATCGTCACGATCTGCTCGGTCTGATACCCGAGCGGAGCCGACTCCACGTACCCGATCTGCTGGTTCATCACGAAGAGGGTCACAAGTAGAACGGTGGAACAGACGAACTGCGTCCCGACGAGCACGCGTTGAAGTCGGCTTCGAGGCCGGATGGGGAGACGCCCTTTCAATACATCGGTTGGATGCAGGCCCGAGAGTACGGCGGCGGGGTACCCGCCCGCGACGCCACCAACGAGAATCATGAGTCCAGCCATGAGCAGCAGGATGGAGCCGCTAAGATCGAACGCCAGATCTCGCCCGGCGAGGGTCTCGAACACAGGGAGGCCCACCCACGCCAGGCCAAGACTGAGTGCAAGGGCGGCACCGGTGACGAGAAACGCCTCGCCCCAGAACTGCTGCATCAGCTGCCGACGGTCGGCCCCGACCACCTTGCGCACGCCGACCTCGCGTGCCCGCTCCGCCGACCGCCCGACGGCAAGCGTCACAAAGTTGATGCACGCAATGCCAAGAATGAGCAACCCGAGGGCGGCCAGAACAATCGAGTAGAGCGGCCGACTGGTTGGCTCCAGACCGGCGGGCAGCGACGTATCGAGGTGGATGCTTGTGATCGGCTGCAGACCGACGGTGTACTGACTTGCAGCGGCCTCCTCGGGGCCAATCGCGTCCACGACCATCTCCGGTAGCTTGGCGCGGAGGGCGTCCGGATCGGCATTGTCCCGGAGGAGCACATAGGTTTCCACGAACACTCGAAACCAGGCCGTGCGGGATCGCTCTCCGAAGTTTGCGTCCCGAAGTGGCGTCAGGATGTTGAACTGGATGCTCGACTCGACGGGAGGTTCGGCCGCTATGCCGGTCACTGTGAACGTCTCGAAACCGTCGCCACCCCGTATTTGCAGGGTCCGCCCAAGCGGATCCGCATCGCCGAAATAGGTTTTCGCGACCCTGTCCGTCAGAACCACACCATCTGGCGAATCGAGCGCCGTTGCCGGGTCGCCCTTCAAAAATGGAAAGTCAAAAACATCGAAGAAGCCTCGATCCACCGCGTGGATTTGCTCCCGGAAGCCGGTGTCGTCGCGCTGAACGACATCTTCGCGCACGAAGATGCGAACGGCTTTCTCCACCTCCGGATACCGGGCCTCGAGCGTCGGCCCGAGCGGTAGGGGTGTGATCGTGTTGGTGAACTGTCTGTCCTCATACGTCTCGTCGACCCAGACCCGGTAGATCCGATCGGATGCGTCGTGGAAGCTGTCGTATGTCCACTCACTTTGGACGTACAGGCCAATCAGCAGGCACGCGGCCATGCCCACGGCAATGCCGACGGTGTTCAGTAGCGTGTACCCGGCGTGTCGTCGAAGGGCTCGCAGTGCTGTTTTGAAGTAGTTTCTGAGCATGGGAATCGTTGGATTGGTCGGGGGAGAAGCCGTCGTTCATTCGTCCTGCACCGATTCTCGCCGCCGAAACGTGATCGGCACGGTGTCACCTGCCTGCGCGCCGACCTGCACCAGCGTCCAGATGCGGTCGTAGTTGCCGATGAACATTCGAAGCTGCTCGACGCGGTCGTCCCCGTTCGCTCCGGGATCAAATCGAATCGTCTCGACGCGGTACCGAGAGCGCTTACGTCCGCCGACCGTCACGTCAACATCCACGGTTTCCCCCTCGGCAGGCATGGGTACGGGAATCGAGATGTTTTCCATGACGATATCGGCGTTGAGAAGTCAACCGGTCGCCTTCCTGCTCCTGCTACTCGGTCCGAAGCACCGCAGCGGGGTCGGTAGAGGAGGCACGGACGGTCTGCGTCGCGACAATAGCCAGCGCGACGGCGCCGAGTCCCAGCGCGCAGCCGCCCAGGAGCCATGGACTCACCGGCACATGATACGCAAAGGTCTGCATCCACGTCCGATTCAGGTACCAGGCCACCGGCAGCGCCACGGCGCTCGTCCCGGCGAGCAGCAAGACGTAGCGGCGCGTCAGCAGCCAGACGAGCATTGCCCGCGTCGCGCCCAGCGCCTTGCGGACGCCCACCTCCTTACGCCGGCGCTCAACCATGTGCACCGCCGTTCCAAACAGCCCCAGACTGCTAATCAGCATCGCAAAGAGCGACACCAGCCCGACGATCGATGACGCATCGCGCATCGCCCGGTGCATCGGATTGTCGTAGACGAGCTCCGCCAGCGGGGTCACCGTCGACGCATGCAGCGGCTTCAGATCCGTCCAGATTGCCTCCACCTGCGACGCCGCCTCCTCCATTCTCCCCGGGCGCGCTTTTACGATGGCCTGCCGGAAGCGCGACGGGCCGGTGTACAGCACAATCGGCTCAATCGGGTCGGTCATGAAGTCGAAGTGGTAGTCTTCCACCACGCCGGCCACCTCGCGGCGGGCGTCGGCAAAACTCACCATGGCGCCGACGGCCTCTGCCGGGTTCGTGAAGCCCAGCCGCGACGCCGCGACTTCATTGATCAGAATCGCGGAGCTGGAGTCCGGATCCTGCTCCCGCGAGAAGGACCGGCCTGCGGCGACCTCGATGCCCAGCACCTCCGTAAATGCCGCGTCAATAGCGTACACGTAGCTGTCCAGCGGCACCGCGTCACCGTGCTTCAGGTCCGCCCCGGTGAGCGATCCGGAAACCGGGTACGCGGATGTCAGCGTGACCGCCTCGACAGCGGAGGCCTGCGCCAGTTCGGAGCGGAGTGTTTCGATGGACCGCCCGTCGATGTCAACGACGAGGCGATCTGCCGTTTTAAAGCCGTAATCCTTGGCCGTCATGTAGTCGACCTGCCAGGCCAGCAGCGCGGCGACACTCACAAACACGATGGCCAACGCGAACTGAACACCCGCAAGCCCCGTCCGCAGCCGCGACGAGGATCCCATGCTGTTCCCAGGTGACGACGACAGAATCTCAGCCGGCTGCACACGTGACAGACGGAGTGCTGGATACAAGCCGGCCACCAGCCCGGTTATCACAGTAAACCCGGCGAAGATGGCTATGAGCGTCGGATCCAGCAGGGTTGACCGCGACACCTCGATGCCCATCATCTGCATGGGACCGAGGTGGTTGAACGCCGGCAGTAGCCAGGCCAGCAACACGTAGCCAAGCCCCAGCGCAAGAATGGCAATCATCACCGCCTCTGCCAGCAGCTGCGTCACGATCTGCCCGCGCCTCGCGCCGGTGGTCTTGCGTACACCGATTTCTTGCGACCTGCTCATCGCCCGCGCCACCGAAAGGCTGACGTAGTTGAATCCCGCCGCCAGCATCACGAGCAGAGCCAGACCGGCCAGTATGTACACGATGGTGCCAGACAGGCTGTAGCTGGCAATCTCGTTCGAAAGCTGCGGCCCCAGCGCGATGTCGCCCAGCTTTTGAACGAAGAAGTCGATGCGCACCTCGCGCCCGTCGTAGCGCTGGTCCGAGATTTCCGATAGCAGCGATTCTATCCCCGCCAACGACGCGGCATCATCGATCCGGGCGTAGACGGCAAACGTCCACGTATTTCTCCAATCCTCTGCCTGCGAGCCCCGCTCCAGGTCGCGCAATGTCGCAAACGAGGCCAGCATGTCGAACGTGAGATGCGTCTCCCCCGGGGGCTCCGCTACGATACCGGCCACCGTGAACGTAGAGTGGTTTTCGAGCGTGACGTGTTGTCCGATCGCCGACGCCCCGCCAAACAGCTTCTCGGCAAGCTCTTCCTTTAACAAAATCTGGCCCGGCTGCTGCAATACTTTACGCGGGTCGCCCCCTTCCTTCATTTCGAAACCAAATACGTCGAAGAAGGACGGCTCGGCGTAGAGCCCGTTCGTGGTGACCCCGTTCTCGCCGGTGAAGGCCAGCGTTCGGATCTGCCCGATCCGCGTGGTTTGCTCCACAGCCGGGATCTGTTCGTCCATGGCCTCCGCGAGCGGCGCCGGCGCAGCAGCCCTTAGCGAGCTCGTGCCGCCCTCCGCACGCACCTCTTGCGACAGCACGCGCACGATGCGGTCGCGCTCCGGATGAAACCGGTCGTACTGCACCTGATCCCAGATCAATGCCATCACCAACAGGCAGACCGAGAGACCCGCAGCCAGCCCAAAAATGTTGATCGAGGAAAAGAGCGCATGACTCCGAATCGAGCGCCAGGCCGTCTTTAGATAACTGAACCACATGGTATTGAAAAGCGGGTTACATGTACGGTTTTTGGCGAAGGCGACGTGCGTCTGGGTCAACTGGACCGTTACGCAGCGGCCGTTTCCGCATTGAGGCGTAGGTCTTCATCCACGGCACCATCGACCAGGCGGACAATCCGATCGCCGTATCGGGCTTGCTTCTCCGAGTGCGTCACCTGCACGATCGTGACCCCATCGTTCTCGTTCAGGTCGCGTAGGGTCTGCATGATATCCTCGCCCTGCTGTGACTGCAGGTTGCCCGTGGGCTCGTCTGCGAGAATGACCCGCGGCTCGATAATCAGCGCGCGAGCCACGCCGACGAGCTGCTGCTGACCGCCCGAGAGCTGGTTCGGAAAGAGCTTCTGCTTGGCGACGAGGGAGAACCGGTCGAGCATCTCCGCCACCTTGCTCTTGCGCTCCGAGCGGCCCAGTCCCTTGTAGAGGAGCGGCGTCTCAAGATTCTCGTAGACCGTCAGATCGTCGATGAGGTGGTAGGCCTGGAAGACGAACCCGATCTGTGTTCGGTGGAGCTCCGTTCGCTGCTTGTTCGACATCGACGCGGTCGACTCGCCGCGGAAGAGATAGTCTCCGTCAGACGGTTCGTCGAGCAGACCCATGATGTGCAGAAGCGTCGACTTGCCTGCACCGGACGGCCCCATGATCGTGACGAACTCGCCCTCATTGATCTCGAGGGAAACGCGCCGGAGCACGAAGGCTCGCTTGAAGCCGTTGCGGTACGACTTGGTGATGTTCTGGAGCTTGATCATGGGCAATAAATGGTTCTTCAATAAATGGATGGATGTGCGCTCAGCACCAGGCCGACCGCGGGGCCGGCGTGTCATTCGTCACGGAGCGTCGTGGCCGGATCCAGGCGGGCCGCCCGAATCGCCTGTCCGCCAAGGGCCAGCGCACCGACGCTGAGAGCGAGAAGGGCCGTCACGGTGAAGGGGGCCGCGCCAATCGATGCGCGGTACGCGAACTCCTCGAGCCATCGCTGCATCAGGAGGTAGGCGATCGGCGTGCCCACGACCAGGGCAACACCCACCAGAACAGCGTACTCGCGCGTCATGAGGCCGATGACGTTCGAAAGGGACGCGCCGAGGGCCTTTCGAATGCCGATCTCCTTCGTGCGCTGCTGCACGGCGTGAGCGGCCAGACCGTAGAGACCCAGACACGCGATCACGATGGCGATCAGAGCGAACGCGGAAAAGAGCCAGCTCAGCCGCTGCTCCGACCGGTACATCGCATCAAACTTCTCGTCGAGAAAGGTGACCTCGATTTCTGAAGAGGGGGCGATATCGGCAAGCGCCGTGCGAATGTGCTCAACGCTGCCCGGAATGTCGTCGGATGCGAGGCGGACCGCCAGATCACCGTTTACGACGTTCCCCCACGGCGTATGCATCATGAGAATGAACGGCTTAATCGGCTCTTGCAGCGACGATTGGTGGAAGTCTCGAACGACCCCGATGACTTTCAATGACCGGTCACTGAGAGAGAACGGTTTTCCAACCGCCTCTGACGGAGTCCAGCCCATCTCTTTCACGCTGCGCTCATTCAACATGACCGTCTGCGTCCGATCCGAACGGCGCTCTGCGTCGAAGGCCCGCCCGGCGATCACCTCCATTCCGAGCGTCTGGATGTAGTAAGCATCCACAACTCCAATCTTGAACAAGGTCTGCCCAACATCTTCTGACCGGTTGTTCTGAGATGAGAGATCGGATGGCTCGAAGCTAAAACCAAACATAGAGCTTCCGGGGACGCCCGAGGCGAGCGTCACGTGCTCGACGGACTCATACTGTGCAACACGTTCTCGTACGACGTCGCGACTCTTCCAGGCATTCTCCGGAAGCGACACGACGGCAACCTGTTCGCCGTTGAAGCCGAGGTTCTTGGTCTGCACGTAGTCGAGTTGCGTGTAAATGACGGCCGTGCTCGCAATCAAGATGACGGAGACCGCGAACTGCAGTGTGATGAGGCCCCGATGGAGCCAGCCACCACCGTGCGACGTTGTTTGGCTGTGTCGACGGAATACGGCGGCCGGGCGAAAGCGCGCCATGGCGACACCCGGATACACACCGGCGGCCAACCCCACTACGACGCCGAAACTGAGCATGAATCCAGCAATGGAAAGCCAGTGCGCGCGGATCGACAGGTCCGTCGACATAACCTGATTGAAGGCCGGCAGCACCACGGTCGCGAGTGCCAAAGCAAGCAACGACGCCCCGAGGGCCAGAAGCACCGATTCGCCGAGGAAGCGCCTCGCCAGCGTTCCCCGGCTCGCGCCGAGCGTCTTGTGTACGGCAATTTCTCGCGCTCGGCGCTGGGCCTGAAGGGTTGCCAGGTTGACGTAGTTGATCCCCGCGAGGAAAAGCATGAGAAGCGAAGCCACACTGAAGATATAAAGGTATCTCCACTGCCCCCGAAAGCCGTCCGCCTCAAAGAGATCGGAAAGGTAATACGACGATAGGTCGACTGCTATGTACGTCCATCTTCCTTTTCTTTCTTGCAATACATCTATTGCATGAGGGAGAAAGGACTCCGCCGACTCAGGACGCTGAAGAAGGACAAACGTTTTGTACGCCAAAGCCCCCCATCTTTCCTTCATCGACCCTTTCTCAGGAATGGGTCGAAGAGCATCGAACTGGATTGAGGACGCACGGGGGACATTGTCGACCACAGCACGCACCGTAAATGGACCGGACTCATCCGCATCCCCAAGGTGCACGGACGCACCGATCACCTTCTCCTCTCCGAACAACCGATCAGCCATTGCTGTGGTTAATGCGATACTCTTGGGCTCCGTTAAGGCCCGTTTCAGATCACCGCTCACAACGGGAAACGAGAACACCTCTGCGAACGACGGTTCAGCCTGTACGACCTGGACCGGTGCCGTCGCCTTCTCGCCCGGCCGCTTCATCGGACGCGACTGATCGCGAATACGAACGACCTCCTCCACACGCGGCAACTTCTCGCGAAGCATCTCTCCCATCGGATACGACATTGAAGGCATCCGCCCGAGGAGATCGTTTTCGACCCCGAGGACTTTGATCCGATCGCTGTTTTCGTGGAACGCGTCGTACCGCAACTCCTCGGCCGTGTAGAGCCCGATCAGCAAACACGTGGCAAGAGCGACCGTCAGCCCAACGAGATTGATTCCCGTGTAGACCGGACGGCGACGCAGTTGGCGCAACAGAACGTGGAGGACGCTGAACTTCATGGATACGTGTTAGCTACTGAAAGTCGGTTGAGACGCGGAGGTCGATGGGATGGGTCCGCGTGTCATTCGTCCCGAAGCGTCGTGGCGGGATCCAGGCGGGCTGCCCGAATCGCCTGTCCGCCGAGGGCCAGCGCACCGACGGTGAGAGCGAGCAAGGCCGTCACGGTGAAGGGGGCCGCGCCGATCGTTGCGCGGTACGCGAACTCCTCGAGCCATCGCTGCATCAAGAGGTAGGCGATCGGCGTGCCGAGGACCAGCGCGACGCCCACCAGAACGGCGTACTCGCGCGTCACGAGGCCGATAATGTTGGAAAGGGACGCCCCGAGGGCTTTGCGAATGCCGATCTCCTTCGTTCGCTGCTGCACGGCGTGGGCGGCCAGACCGTAAAGGCCGAGACACGCAATCACGATGGCGATCAGAGCGAACGCGGAAAAGAGCCAGCTCAGCCGCTGCTCCGATCGGTACATCGCATCGAATTTATCGTCGAGAAAGGTGACCTCGATTTCTGAAAAGGGGGCGATATCGGCAAGCGCCGTGCGAATGTGCTCAACGCCGCCTGGGATGTCGCTGGAGGCCAACTGGACGGCCAGATCGCCGTCTCCGCGACTCCACTTCGGTGTGTGCATCATGAGAACGATCGGCTCGATAGGCTCATGCAACGACGATTGGTGAAAGTCGCGCACGACGCCGACGACCGTGTTCGACCGATCATCGATCGAAAACGGTTTTCCGATCGCCTCTTCGGGCGTCCACCCCATCTCTTTCGCTCCGCGCTCATTCAACATGACCGTCTGCGTACGGTCGGAACGGCGCTCTGCGTCGAAGGCCCGCCCGGCGATCACATCCATTCCGAGCGTCGGGATGTACTGCGCGTCCACGATGCCGAACATGAACGTCACCGACTCCACATCTTCCGATCGGTTGTGCTGAGCGGAAAACTCGGACGGTTCATGTCCAAATCTCATACGAAACGCCCCGGGAAGCCCCACGGCGAGCGTCATTCGCTCCACCGAGGGATGCTCCGAAATGCGATCGCGCACGACATCCCGGCTCTTCCACGCGTCTTCTGGGAGCGACACCACCGCGACCTGTTCGCCGTTGAAGCCGAGGTTCTTGGTCTGAACGTAATCGAGCTGCGTGTAAATGACGGCCGTGCTCGCGATCAAGATGACGGAAATAGCAAACTGCAGCGTGATGAGCCCCCGGTGCAGCCAGCCACCACCGTGCGTCGTCGTTCGGCTGTGTCGACGGAATACGGCGGCCGGGCGAAAGCGCGCCATGGCGACGCCGGGATACACACCGGCGGCCAACCCCACTACGACGCCGAAACTGAGCATGAATCCAGCAATGGAAAGCCAGTGCGCGCGGATCGACAGGTCCGTCGACATAACCTGATTGAAGGCCGGCAGCACCGCAGCCGCCAGTGCCAGCGCGAGAACCGAGGCCCCGACCGCGAGAAGCACCGACTCGCCGAGGAAGCGCCGCGCCAGCGTACTCTGGCTCGCTCCGAGCGTCTTGTGTACGGCAATTTCTCGCGCCCGGCGTTGGGCCTGAAGGGTTGCCAGATTGACGTAGTTGATCCCCGCGAGCAGAAGCACGAGCAGCGAGGCTACACCGAAGATGTACAGGTATTTCCACTGACCTCGGAAGCCGTCGGCTTGATAGAGACCGGAAAGGTAAAACGAAGACAGGTCCACGGCTGTGTACTCCCAACTTCGCTCGCCCTCACTTAAGATCTCCGACGCGTGACGTAGAAATGATTCCGTCGGCTCCGGACGATCGAGCAAAAGGAAGGTTTGATACATCAGAGCCCCCCAGCCATCTTTTTGCGCTCCCTTCTCCGGAATGGGGCGGAGGGCGTCGAACTGAATCGATGACGTTTCGGGGGTATCGTCGACCACGGCACGCACCGTATGCGGATCAGCGTTGTCCGCGGCCGAAAGGTAGACGGCTGTCCCGAGAGCCTTTTCTTCCCCAAACAATCGCTCGGCCATAGACGCACTGAGAGCGATGCTCCCCGGCTCGGTCAAAGCACGTTCGAGGTCGCCGCTCACGACCGAAAACGAAAACACTTGAGCAAAGGACGGTTCGGCCTGGAGAACGTTTACGGGGTTGGTCCCCTTTTCCCCGGCTCGCTTCAGCGGCATCGTCTCCTCCCGAATACGAACGACCTCTTCGACGCGCGGGGAGTTCTCGCGAAGCGTCTCCCCCATCGGATAGGACGTCGCCGTCACGCGACCGAAGAAGTCGCTATCGATTCCGAGAACTTTGATGCGATCGCTGTTTGCGTGGAAGGCGTCGTACCGCAACTCCTCGGCCGTGTAGAGCCCGATCAGTAGGCACGTGGCGAGCGCGACCGTCAGCCCGACGAGGTTGATCCCCGTGTACACCGGACGGCGACGAAGCTGGCGAAAAAGGACGTGTAGAGATCCCAGTTTCATGGGTACGGATTGACTTCGAAGAAACCTGAGCGCGGACGTCGGATGATGACGGCGTTACGCGGACCCACCGCTCTTCGGAGCAAGCGAGATTGTTCGCTCCGGACCGTCTAGATGTGTTTGTACGTGCAGATCGATCGCTCCTCCGGAGGGCGTCTCCCGCAGTGCGGCACGGAGGTCGAGTGGACTGGCCCGACGCACGTCCCCGACGGCAGCGACATACATCCCGGCCTTCAAACCTGCCGCGTCGGCCGATGAGCCGGAAACGACACTTGCAATCTGCAGATGAGGGACGGTAGTTGTTGCAGAGCCGATTCCGTTCAGGTCTGCCCCCGCGACGCGCAGTCCGATGGACGGGAACGTCACCGCGTAGTAGGGCGCTGGCGCCCAGATCCAGTCGACGGTCAGTTCATCAACCGTCTCGCGCACAGCGACCTCGGCCCGCAGTGTGCCGTTGTTGAAGATTTGCCAGCCTCCTCCCTTTCGGACGACGTGGCTCCCATCTACCGGTCGGCCATCCACGTGGAGCGACACCGTTCGCCCGCGGATCGCTACGCCGACATCACCCTCGACGTACACGAGGCGGCTTGCCTCCGCTTCATCGACAATACCGAACGACAAGCCGGGCATGCTCTCGCCTGCGGCGATGTCTTCGAGCGCCTCGGGCTGCGGTGGCTCCGGCGGCATGGGGTCGGCAATGGCATGGATCGCCGACGAGGCCGTCGTCACCGCGAGCGTCGCAACAGGCGCGACCTCTGACACGATGGTCCCGAAGACGATAGCGAGAAGACTCAGCAGGTAGGAGATAAACGTGTACATGGGCGGCCTGGAGCGTCGACGTTTACGTTGTCGGTCTGGAAATCACCACACTACATTGTCGTTCTGGATGTAACCAGACTACGCTGTTGTAGTGGATGTAACCAGACTACAACGCGTGTACCACGTCGAGTCGCCACCGGATACTGCCGTTCTCGCACTCTGAAGGCCGGTCTCGAAAATGGTCGGTGTGCGGATCCGCACAGACCGTGTGCGGCAGCGCTCACGACATCGGCCGGAGTCGAGGAAATCGGTTGCCAACCGGGAACGACGAAAAACGCAGACTACGCCCGACGAGCACACCTATTCCGCACCAGACAGGTACGAGCGGGAGAAAGGGAGACAGGGAGAGAGGGGGGCTGGGAGAACGGGGGCGCGGGAGAGCCGAACTCTGATAACCTGTTTGGCGGATGGGGTGCGAAAACGTAAACGCAGCCGTTCATGTTGATCGTCGGCCTGACGGTTCCTCTTTCGCAATGCCGTAATAGATACGGCGTCTGATATGATCAGGCTTCGTGTTACAAGTGGCGCGAAGACCGACTGTTGGGGGGCTTGGCACAAGGGTGCCCGTCAAACAGCTTCTGCGGGTTCCGGCAACGCGGGTAACATCTCGGGACCATCCAGACCCGTCGTTTCTGGTTCACTTCGATGCTCGGCCCTGCTTCTGTTATTAAAGGGATCAAGCGTCGCACGGCCGTGCGACGCTGTTTTTGTAAACTGTCTCGGTGGAGATTCCCTTTAGGTTACCCGGCAGCCCGCCGAACCTTGAACCGTGAACTCTGAACCCTGAACTTACATCACACATCCCCTTCCTGAGGGCGCAGCAGAATTTCTTCCACGACCGTACGCGGCGAGAGGTGGTAGGCGTCGTACACCGCATCGGCGACATCTTCCGGCGCCATGAACCGGTCGTCCGGCAACTCCGTGCCGTCCCAGCTCGGCGTGCGTGTGGCCCCGGGCATCACCGTCGTGACGCGCAGGCCGTCGTCCTTCGTCTCCTCCCGCACGACGCGGGCGAGGCCGAGGAGTCCGTGCTTGGCCGCGCAGTAGGCGACGCTCCCGGGATAGGCCGTGATCGATGCGATCGAGCCCATGAAGAAGAGGTGTCCCTGCCCGGCCTTTCGCATCGGAGCCAGAAATTGCTTGGTCACGACATAGGGCGCGTTCAGGTTCACGTCGACCTGCGCGCGGAACGCATCCGAGGTGGTGTCGTCGATCGGTGCCGGCGTAAAGGCGCCGGCGTTGTTCACGAGTACGTCGGGCGCGCCCCATTCATCCATGACGGTGCGCGCGGCTTCCTCGACCGCCTCATCGTCCGTCACGTCGCATGGACACACCATCGCTTCCGCGCCCTGCGACCGGCAGGTCTCGGCAACAGCCTCGAGTTTCGATTCGGTCCGCGACCACAGAGCGATCCGGGTCCCCTCCTCCGCAAATCGTTCCGCAATCGCTTTTCCAATTCCCTGACTCGCGCCCGTGACGACAACAACCATGCTGAGAATGCTAAATTTGAAGTTCGAAATTCGAAATGTGCAAAAGCGAGAGTGCGAATGAATCTCAACATTTCGCACTTCGCAATCCGCCCTTCGACTTAGTCCTTCTAGTCCGTTGCCCGGATGAGGCGCATGAACTCGGCGCGGGTGCGATGCTCCTCGAATTCGCCGCTCATCGAGCTCGTCGTCGTCATCGAGTTCTGCTTCTCCGCTCCCCGCATCATCATGCAAAGGTGGCGAGCCTCGATCACGACCGCCGTGCCGAGAGGCTGTAGCACGTCATCAATTGCATCGCGGATCTGCATCGTCAGGCGCTCCTGCACCTGCAGGCGTCGGGCAAACACCTCGACCGTTCGCGGGATCTTGCTTAAGCCGACGATCCGGCCATTCGGAATGTAGGCTACGTGCGCCTTACCGTAAAACGGAAGCATGTGATGCTCGCAAAGCGAGTACAGCTCGATGTCCTTCACGAGGATCATCTCATCATACGCCTCCTCGAAGAGCGCCCCCTCGAGAATCGCGCGGGCATCCTGCGAGTATCCGTGGGTCAGGAACTGATACGCCTTGGCGACACGCTCAGGCGTTTTCTGCAGCCCCTCACGTTCCGGGTCCTCTCCCAACTGGGACAGCACCTCCTGAACGTTCTCGGCGATCGATGTGGTTGCTTGCTCGTCGTACAGGTCGCGTCGCTCGTACAGACGCGGCGGACCACCATGTGGAGTCCCATTCATACGAAGCTCGTTCGAAAGGATCTTTTTCTCAGACATGACATCAATGGGGGAAAAGAGGACAGCCAGCGGAGGCGAGAGCGGAATAAATCACCGAGGCTCTTGGTCTCCGTAGTATTCAACGTAATTGCGCTCCGTCTCGTATAAGCGAACACAGTGAAGGCGCCCAGACGGAAGTTTGCCTTCAAGCTGGTTCCAGATAGCGATCGCAAAATTTTCCGTCGACGGAATGACGCCGTCAAGAAAGTCGACGTCGAGGTTCAGGTTCTTGTGGTCCACCTGATCAACGACTTCCTCGTGGAGCAGGCTTTTCAGGTCGCTGAGGTCGATCACGTACCCGGTGTCCGGATCGGGTTCGCCGGCGACCGTGACCTTCAATACGTAATTGTGGCCGTGCCAGTTGGGATGGTTGCACGGGCCAAACGTTTCCCGATTCCACTCGTCCGACTTTTCCGGGTTGTGGAGCCGGTGCGCAGCATTAAAATGGACTTTCCGTGTGACGTACACCGTAGACATGGACAGGCGCTCACAGCGCTCGATCACTTCAACAATTCGCGACGTTCTTCGTGCAGCGTTGTACAGACCATAAACGGGACTGCATGTTCGCTCACCCCACGACTCTTTTACAGTTTCCAGACTGCTTCCTACACCGTACGTACGGATCGGCACATTGCATACCGCATATTCTATGTCGATATTTGTGACGAAATCTTAAGACCAGAGCCCCTGCTCTCAGCGCAAGCGCCTGCCCCGGCGGTTTCATCCATCTTCTCTTTCCAGTCCTGCATCAATCATGGCTGACGACGCATCTTCGGCATCATCGGACTCACGCACGTCCGACCCGTCCTCATCGTCTTCTTCCAACGTCCTCCGGTGGACTCTCTACGTCATCAGCGGGTTTGTGGGGCTCGTCCTGCTTGCAGCCGTGGTCCTTCCGCAGATCTTCCCGCCGGAGCGACTCAAACGCATTGTCGTGCCACAGGTTGAGAACGCGGTCCAGCGCGATGTCACGATCGGGTCGATCGGTCTCCGCGTATTGCCTTTCCCAACCGTACGTATTACAGACTTTACGATCGCAAACGACTCGACGTTCGCAGCACGTGGGGTGTTCACAGACGAACCTGCCATTCAGGGCGATGCACTGAACGTCGACCTCGCCCTCTGGCCCCTGTTCACGGCAACGATCGAACCCACGTCGATCGAACTGGTGCGCCCCGTCGTCCGCTATCAGATTGCAGAGGACGGAGCGACCAACTTTGACACCTTTGCAGCAACGGACAGTGCCGAGGTCGATACATCAGAGAGTGCGATGCCCGTCTCGGTCTCGGACTTCCGGCTTACCGAAGCACGCGTTCTGTACGACGACCGCAGTACGGGCCAATGGGCGAAACTGGGCTTCACCGCTCAACTCCGGGCCGTTCCGGGAGAGAACCCACAGGCGATCGATAGCCGCGGCACGATCGAGGACCTGACGCTGGCCTACGTGTCTGAACCGGACGCGGACACGACGGCGCTGCAGAATGCTACTGTCGACTATGATGCGCTCGCGAACACGACAGCCGGCACCATCGACATTCGCAACCTGAAGGTGTCCACCCCACCAATCGGGCTCGCCATGACCGGCTCAATCAGGGAAATGAGCGCCGATCGTCCGGTCGTGGATCTTGCAATCGAAACAACGGACGCTGACCTCGCGCAACTCGCCGCCATCGTTCCCGGCGGCGTGGGCGAAGGCGTCGCTCCGCGCGGCACACTCAATCTGAACGTGGCGATGCAGGGCCCGCTCCCGGATAGCACGGGCTCGACCGAGGGCCTTTCCCTGACGGGCGACGGGTCGCTCTCCGGCGTTGGCGTGGACGTTGACGGCACCACCATGCTCGCCGACCTCGGGGCTGCGCTCTCGATCTCGCTGGAGTCGATCGCAGTGAACAACATCGAGGGGCGCCTGCTGGGCAAACCGCTGTCTGGACAAGTCACCGTCAGCGAACCGCTCGCCGACGCGCCGCAGCTGAACGGACAACTCGCCGGCGCGGCGGACCTGGCGGAGCTGTCCTCGCTCGCAGCCGAGGAAGGCGGCGAGACGGTCGACATCGCCGGTGCCGTGGACTACGACATCCGCTTCTCCGGTCCAGCCACCGATACCGACGCGATCCGCGTGCGCGGCCCGATCACGCTGGCGAACGTGCGGGTCCCGAACGAGTCGCTGCGCGAGCCGCTTGAAATTGACGATGCCACGATTCAACTCACCGGGACCGGACTCCAGGCCGACCGCTTCCAGATGCGTTCCGGCGAAACCACCATGCAGCTGGGCTTCACCGTGCAGGACCTGCTCCCGGTCTCACGTGGCCTTGCAGAAACCAACCCGGCGGTCCGGATCGCCTTCAACTTCTCATCCGACGAGATCGACCTCGTCGAGCTGATGCCGGAAGAAGACGGATCCGCGCCAACCTATGCCGACCTGTTCACCGCGCAGCTTGCCGGAACGCGCGTGGATGGACGTCCGGCCGAAGAGGTCGCCCAGGAGGTGTACGGAGACGTCGAACTCCCCGCCTACCGCGTGAACGGCGACGTGCGAATCGGCACGCTGCTCAATGACCCACAGCGGTTCGACAACCTGACATTCGATGTCAACCTCCGGAACCGTCGTCTCGAGGTCCCGAACCTTTCCGCGAAAACGTACGGCGGAACGCTGGCCGGATCGATCGTGCTGGATCAGAGCGCGGCCGCAACCTCGGCTTATGTCCGCCCCGCGTCGCAAGAATCTGTTTTGATGGCATCGGCCCGTGGTGGCATCGCCCCTCGTCGAGTCGAGCGCCTACCGATGCCGGCAACACCCACCGCGCTGTCATACAACTTCGAGTTGACCGGAGCAAAGGCCAGTGCGTTCCTGCGCGATTGGACGACGCTGGGCGAGTTCGTGAATGGCACGATGGACTTCTCGATCGACGGCTCCTCTCCACTGACGAGCGGTCTGCTGCCGGTCGCACAAGCGCTCACCGCCGGCGGACGCTCACTCGTGGCAGACGGCGGATTTTCCTCGGACTTCGCCCTTCCCGCGAAGCTCGTGGATAAACTGGGCGTCAGCAAACCCTCGTTCTCCAACTTCAAACAGTTCGGTGGCCCTTTCACGATCGAAGACGGCGAACTCAAAATCGGCGAATGGGACATGCAAAATAATCAGGTCCAGACCTCGCTGAGCGGCGCGTTCGGTCTCGGCGGCACAGTGGACCTGGACATGACGGCAGAAATGCCCCTCTCGATGGTTCGTGGCTCGAAGCTTTCCGGCCAGACCGGCGGCATCCTGGATCGCCTGAGCGGAAAGGACGGCACCGTCCCGGTCGGCATCTCCGTTGGTGGCACCATCAGCGAACCGACGTTTACCATCGACACGAGCGCGCTGCAGGATTCTCTGAAAGAACTCCTCCCCCGCGGGCTGCGCCGGTTGATTGATTAATGATTGTCGATTGTGAATGGTGGGTTGTGGATTGGATTTTTTACGGTCGTGAAGGACGGATCCGAAGCTGTCTCCACGTTTCACAACCTGTTTGGCGGATAGATCTCGAAACGCAAAGACGGTTGCTCATGCTTATCAAAAGCCTGACGGTGATCTTCTCGCGATGACGCAGTAGACACGGTGCGCGAGATCAACCGAACCCGGTAGTTGGAACATAGCGAGTCCGTACCACTGGATCGCCGAAGGCTGTCCGCCAGACAGGTTCTCAACCCTCAGTTCTCAATTCCGAATCCCTAATCCCCAATCCTTAATCTTCACCCCCCAACCACTCATTAATCTGGCCGCAGAAGCGCATTAGACGTCCGCTCTGGTCTCCGACATCTGCCTGGGACGACAGCGATGACGTCATCACCATGACGAGGTCCCGTGACGGTACAATGAAGAGCATTTGCCCGCCGTATCCCCACGCGAAAAACGTGGGCTCACCACCGAAGACTTCGAACCACCAGAAGTAGCCGTACCGAAACCCGCGGTAGGTGCGCAGGACACGGACGTTCCAGCTTGCTCCAATCCAGTCGGGCGGGATGACCTGTCGGCGTTGTCCGTTGTCACTTTTCACCCATCCGCCGCGGTGATAGAGCTGCCCGAAGCTCAGGAGTCCGCGTGGCGTGAGTGCAAGGTTGTTGCCTCCGAAACGATAGCCGAGCGGGTCCTCCTGCCACGCCCGGATCTGGACGCCGAGGGGGTCGAAGAGCTGTTCCTGTGCGTACGCCCGAAGGTCGCGCCCCGTCGCCTTCTCCAGGATGACCGCCACGAGGTGCGAGCTTCCTGTACTGTAGATCATCCGCCCGCCCGGCGTGCTCACCAGTGGACGTTCGAGTGCATCGCGCACCCAGTTGTTCGTGCTCACCCACGAGCCGTAATTCCCAAAGCTGGTGGATTCGAGCCCCGCCCGCATTGTCATCAGGTCGCCCAGCGTGATTGAGCGCCGGACGCTGTCCTCAGGCGCCGTACCATCCAGGATGTCCGGAAAAAAGGGACCGATCGGCTGCTCCGGACCCTCCAGGTACCCGTCGCGAATTGCGAGTCCGACGAGCGCAGAGAGTATCGTTTTGCTGGCTGACTTGACGTTGACGGCCTCTCTTGCGCTCTGCCCCGGCGCATACCACTCCACGACGAGCGTGTCGCCGTGCGCCATGAGCAGACTGGACAGCGGCTGCAGATTCTGCGCGCGAGCGACGATCGAATCCAGGACGGGCACGGGCCACGCGGCGGCATCGTCCTCCACAGGCAGCCACGGTCGGTCCTGACCCGGCGACGACTGTGCAACGAGCGGAGCGGGCTGCGTAAGAGCAACGAGCAACAGCAATACAAAGGTGAAGAGTCGCATAGGCGCCGTCTGACACGGAGGGTCGATCGAGAAAAAGAAATGCAAGTCTGCTTGCCGGCTTGCGAGGTCGTAACCCCGCCGGTCTGGATATCGAAAGGGTCAGGCTGTACGTTTTTAAGCGCACCAGCGCAACGACTGATAGCCCAAACTCCACCTCGAGGTTCGGGCCAGGATATAGGCGAAGCGTTCGTATCAAGTAATGCCTTGGGCGACAACGCCTCATTTGGTCGTAGATATCGCGCTTTCGCCCGGATCCGCCGATTTCTATCATCTGTCCCCCTCCCTCATGCGCCCCCTCTTCTCCCGTCGGCGAAGCATATACGTCGGCGTCGCCCTAACCGTCGTACTCGCTGCTCTCCTGGCTCTCGCGGGCTGGACGCATGATGCCACCTCTATCACGGGGACTCCTGATCGGATTCCGTCCGCCTCGTCGACACCTGAGTTTGCCGACAACGGCATGGTCGTGTCCGCCCGACGCGAGGCCTCCGAAGCCGGCGTCGAGATGCTGCGGAAGGGTGGAAACGCCGTGGATGCCGCTGTCGCCACCGGCTTCGCGCTCGCTGTCGTCTACCCGTCCTCCGGCAACATCGGCGGAGGCGGCTTCATGGTGATCCGCATGGCCGACGGCACGGTCACCACCATCGATCACCGGGAAACGGCGCCGGCCGGAGCGACGCAGGAGGTTTTTCTGGATGAAGAAGGGAATGCGGCTCCGCGCCGGAGTCGCGTAGGTGCTCTTGCCTCTGGCGTCCCCGGCACGGTCCACGGACTGCTCAGCGCACTGAAGAAGTACGGCACGTTGTCGCGTGAGGAAGTCATGGGTCCGGCAATCCGCATGGCCGAAGAGGGCATTCCGCTTCCGTACGGCGTCGCCCAGCGGTTCAACAACTATCGGGACGACTTCTCGGCGTTTGAGTCCACGCGGACGTACTTCACCAAAGCGGACTCCGCCAAGCGGTACCGGGCTGGCGAACGGTGGCGGCAGCCGGATCTGGCCGAGACGCTCACGCGCATCCGGGATCACGGAATCGACGGGTTCTACGACGGAAGAACGGCGCAGCAGATCGTCGATCAGATGGACAAACTTGGCGGCCTGATCGACCGGGAGGACCTGCGCAACTACACGTCGGTCGAGCGTGAGCCGGTGTCGATGAACTACCGCGGCTACACGCTGCACGCGATGGGACCGCCGTCGTCGGGCGGCGTAGCGCTGGCGCAACTCCTGCATGCCGCGGAAGCGAAGGACCTGAAGGCAATGGGCTACCAGTCGAGCTCGACCGTGCACTACCTCGGCGAGGCCATGAAGCGCACGTTCGCGGACCGGGCGAAGTGGCTCGGCGACCCCGACTTCGTTGACATCCCGACGGAAGAGTTGACAGACTCCGCGTACGTTGCCAAGCGCATGGCGACATTTGACCCCGATCGGATCACCCCGACGGATTCTGTGTCCGCCGGCCAGCCCGCTGTGGCCGACGAGTCGATGGAAACGAACCATTACTCGGTGGTGGACGATAATGGGATGGCCGTGAGCGTGACGACGACACTGAATTCGAGTTACGGATCGAAGGTGGTCGTCGACGGCGCCGGTTTCTTTCTCAACAATGAGATGAACGACTTCGTGCTGAAACCGGGTGTCCCCAACCAGTTCGGCCTCAGCGGCTCCGAGCGCAACCTCGTCGCTCCGGGCCGACGCATGGTGTCGTCGATGACGCCAACGATCGTCGAGGACGCACATGGCCGACTTCATCTCGTTATTGGCGCACCGGGCGGCTCGACCATTATCACGACCGTCTTCCAGGTCATCACGAACGTGATCGACTACGGGATGGACATCGAACAGGCCGTCACCGCCGGACGCATCCATCACCAGTGGCGCCCCGAGACGCTACACCACGAACGGTACACACTTCCCGCCGATGTCGTCGAAAACCTGGAGACGCGCGGATGGGTCGTGAAGGAGGGAATTTTCGGGTACGACACCTGGGGGCGAGCCCACGGCATCCGTGCCCGATATCCCTCCGACAGGAAGGGGGAGCAGGAATACTTTGGCGGCGCGGATCCGCGTCGTTCGGGAGCAGCCGTCGGCTACTGACACGGCAACGGGTTTCCTCACAACGTCATCGGAGAGGCGGGAATGATCTCCGAACGCCGCTGGGGACCCGGATGTGCGTTTCTTCCTTGACCGAGCTGGCAGCCGAGCAGATTGCGTTTCGCAAACGGGGAATCCGGGGCCGCGGGAAGGGAAGAAAGGCCAGAGGCGGTCCTACTCTTCAGGGCCTGGTCAACACGTTGCGCTGGCATCTGGGCGATTGGCGCACAGGCTGTGTTTCCCCACCGCCCAGCGGCTCGCCAACGAAGAGGTGCCAGAAGTCTCCTGAAAAAGCTCTTGCCGCAGGACAACCCGCAGACGATTCAGGTCTACGAGCCGTTGCGTTCGTACGTGCAGTAGGCGTTCGAAAACGCCCTGGAGCACCTCGGATGAAAGCGGCGATCATCGCGGAAACGCGGAGGTGATTGGATGTTGTCCGGATCGTGCTCGTAATTACGGATGGTGTCCGAGTCGTAAATCCCACACAAAAAAGTGGCCTGATCTATATTCTGAGCCGACCCATTCGGGAAATCTCGCGACGACTCCGACGCCTTCCGGATGATCAGATGTTGTAACGATGATTCGCGAAAGGGCATGAAGTGCCCGTCTGACCTACTCACGTTTTACGCTGAGATCCTGGCCCTCGTTGGAATCGCCCTGCTCGCCGATTTCGTCCCGTTCGAGCTGGTGCCGCCCCACGACACGCACACGCGGCTGCGCCGGACGGCATGAAAGATATCGACGTCCATGACGAAGGCGGACGCGCGTGCTCGCCTCTCTTTTCCGCCCTCTTTCCTCTTTCTGTCCTCGGCCCGCTGCCATGCCCGACGAATCGACGTCCAATGAATCGATGCCTGACGAACCGATGCCTGACGAGTCGCTCGCCGAGCGGCTCCTCTCGCTCTTCGATGGCACCATCGACCGCCGCGACTTCCTGAAGCGCAGCGCCGGTCTTGCCGGAAGCGCCGCACTGGCAGCCACGCTACCGGGATGTGTTTCCGGCTGCGAAGGAGAGCCCCCGAAAATTGAAGGCCCGCTGCCCTACGCCGTCTGGGAGCAAATGCAGCAGGCCCTCCGCACCTCGCCTGATCATCTCCCCGCCCAGGCCGACCGCCTTGTTGAAGAAGGCGACCCGGAGGCGATCTTCCAGTTCGTTCGTGACCGCATCGCCACCTATCCGCCCCCCACGTCGTATTGGGGGACGAACGACCTCGTGAACGGCGTCCGCTGGGGGACGCGAGCCACGCTACGCGGCGGGGCGGGCACGCCTCGCGAAAAAGCTGACCTGTTGGCCAATCTGTATCAGCGCGCCGGTCTGGAGGCTGAGGTCGTCACGTCGCCGGATTCACGTGCCGACAGCGAGCGGGATGCCTTCTACCACCCCGTCGAAACTCCTTTCGCGCCCCAAATCGATCCGGAAACGGTGACGCACTGGCGCAAGGAGCTAGGCCTTCCCGAAACTGCCGCGAGCGACGCCATCCCGCGTATCGACGAAGACGGCCAAGAAAGTGCCGCACTGGCAAAACGCCTTCTCGATGTGCTTCCCGAAGACGCCAAGGAAGCCGATGCGTTCAGCGCTCGCTGGCAACAGGCCGTGGGCGTGCGCTTGAGCGACGAAAACGAATCGGAGCTCTACGCCAACCCCTCGCGCCCGAATGCCTCCCTCGGTGCCCCGCCGGTGGACAACGATCAGCTCACGCCCGCCGATGAAGCCAACGATCCGCTCGCGGTAGAAGTCACCCTCGAAGCCGCCGTCTCGTCTGCCCCAGAGGAGCGCTTCGAACTCGTCAGCGGGCAGTGGACGGCTGATGAGGTGGCCGGGCGGCAACTTCTCGTTCGCATGGCACCGACGATGGAACTGGAGGAGTTGCTTGAGGCGCGTCTAAACGACGTGCGCATCTTTGCCCCGATTCTGGCGATGCAGGCGCCGAACCTATCGGAAACAGAAGCCGCCAAGCTATCCGAGCACGGTGACGCCGTGACGATTGACGGCGACCGCCTCGAATCCCACGACGATGGCACGCTTACCTACAACGGACGCACATTGCAGGGCTCCGGCGACGGCACCGACCCCGCGACCGTCGAAACCATCGAAATGCAGGCCGTGGCGGAGGGCTTTCCACACGTGACACTTCAGGTGCGCCCCCTCGACGAAGACGGCGAGGTCGTCAACGGACTGCCGGCCTCTGCTTTTGCAGTGAAAGACGAGGGCGAAGCGGTCGGCTTCACGCTTAGCGCCAACCGCGACGCGCCGATCGTGCGCATCCTTGCCGACCAGTCGACGAGCATGCCGGAGCCCTTCCGGGGCGAGAGCATGGAACAGCTTGTAGGCACCGTGCGAGAAGAGGTGCTCGAGGAATACCCCAACGCGGATGTGCGTTTCAGGGAAACCAACTCCGATCAGTGGACCGCGCTCAAGGACGCGGCCCGCGGCGACGCCAACCTCATCGTCTACGTCCACGACGGAGAACCCACCGACGGCCTCAACGACGAAATCCGTCGCGTACTCGAAAGCGGGCCGCCGGCCGTCATCCTGGATGTGACCGACCGTCTGGCCACGCAGCGTGCCGACGGAGCAGAAAATCCCTTCGACAAAATGGCCGACACCACCGGCGGGGCGGCGTTCTCCGTCAGCGGTGGCGAGCGCGAGGCTGCGCGCAACGTCATCCTCGACTACCTGGACGAGTTTGAGGTGACGGACCCGTACCGGTTAGCCTACCGCGCGCCTACCAAGTCGGGAGGCGAGCGCACCGTGCGGCTTCGCCTCAACGATGGTGGCAACACCGAAAGTACGGCATCCTACACGGCTGAAGCCGCCGAACCACCCGTGCAGCTCAGCAGCCTCCACCTGACGGTGCAGGTTGGGGACACCGAGGTACAACGCACCCTCGCCGGGTGGGACGAACAGGGCGAGACGGGGCCCACCGACGCAGACCTGCGCGCCGTGCGCGGGGCGCTCTTCGGCACGCACCTGCTCTCGTTCGAGGCCGCCGCGCCCTCCACTGCCATCGTCGTCGACGACTTCCTGTCCGCCAAGATCACGCATAAGCCCGTTGACCTGGCGGCCCGCGAAGGAGCTGGCGTTCAACGCATCAAAAAGAAGCTCCGCCAGGGCACGCGATTCCTTCCAAGCGAACCGCTGCTCTTGCACGCCCCGCTGCCCACCCCGGCCGACGGCAACGCTCGCACCTACGAGACGGGCCTGCGCGCTGTCCTCTTCAGCACGCACTTCACCTTCGGCGAGGACTACGTGAGCACCCGCGCCGACGTGCTACCCACTGCGGGCTTCACCACTGCCGCCCCGGATCCTCGCGTCGCGTTCCGCCGCACGCTACGCCAGACTGCCCGCCTCGCTGTCACCGAACACGCCCTCTTTTCCGATACCACGCGATCGCGCCTGGCGGACCGGCCGCTCCGAACGCTCAACACATACACCCCCTACTACTACGATGCGGCCAACATGTCCGACGAACAGAAGATGCCGTGGCAGCACGCCGCGCGCAACGCCTGGACGCAGCGGGATCAGTATTTCCTCGGTCCCGAAGATGGCGAAGGCCCGCCCGCCTTCTGGAGCGTGACGCAAGATACCGGCGCGCTCCTGGGCCTGCTCGCCGACGGCAGCGGCGGAGGGAGTCGACGCGAGCGCATCGAAGAATCCATCGACGCTCTCTCGCAAACGTTCGCGGTCCTCAACCTGTGGGTTGGCGGCGCAGTATCCGCCGGCGCAATCAATCCCATCGGCGGGGTCGCGCTCGGGGCCGTGGCCCTGCACGGGCAGGTGCTGGCGCGCATGTACGGCGGGGCGGCGATGGCCGTCGCCCTGATGGACGCCTCCGAGTTGGACCGCTATGCACGGCGCGCGGTGCTGTTCGCCGCCTGCGAGACCAGCAAGATGCTCATCCTGGGTAGCTTTAGCGGTGGCTTTAAGGTTGCCGAGCGTGCTGCAGAAGCCGTTGGAAATATGGACGACATGCTTGGGGCCACCGGCGCCCCCAATCCGTTCTCGTGCCCGGGTTGAGCCACACGGTCCGGTAGCGCAGCGCCTGCACCCTATCAAACGATTGATCCCCCCGAACTCCTCCTGATCACACGTGCGCCTCGCCTGGCCTCGTCTTCTCCCGACGCGTTCATGTACGAACGAAAGGACTTCTTTACAAACCAGTTCGCGATTGCCGTAATGTTACGTCCGGGCATGAACCTGTTCGTGGGCGGGCTCTTGGATTCATCCCCGTGCCGGAGTGTCTTTGTGTAATCCGGTGAGGCCCCACGAGCTTCTGCTCAGCACCATCGCGCCATGTTTCGCGACGCCACGTCCCTCATCAACAAGAATCCCGTTCAGCGAAACTACGGCGTCGCTGTCGGACAACTCCGACATCAAGGGGAGTTCGAGCTTCTTGTCGCGGGATATACGGGGCGCAATCTCGTCTTCGCCTGGGATGGAACTCGGTTTACGGAGCTGGAAACCACGTCGATCGCAGATTCCGAACGGCAGGCGATTGGAATTGCCTCAGCCGACGTGAATGGGGACGGGACGGAGGAAGTCTACGTGCTAAACACGGATACTTTCGCCGGGCGCAAGCGCTTTGCCGATCGACTCTTTGCCGGCAATGGCTCCGATGCATGGACAAATTTGTTCGACGACCCGGAGAACGAACGTTCCCGCAACCTCACGGCCGGTCGCTCCGTCGCAGTCGTCGACCGCACAGGCAATGGTCGGTACGGCTTCTTTGTCGCGAACTACGGCGGTCCGATGCGCCTGTACGAAGTGAATGACCGTCACGTCGTTGATGTCGCCGAAGAAGCCGGCGTCGCTTTATCGACCGGTGGACGCGGCGTGATCGCAGCACCCATCCTGACGCCGCAGATGGATATTTTCTGCGTGAACGAGAACGGCCCAAACTTTCTCTTCGAAAATCAGGGAGACGGGACGTTCAAGGAAACCGCTGCCCGACGTGGGGTCGCCGACCGATACGAGCACGGCCGCGGCGTGGATGCAATCGATCACGGCGAAGGCGGCCCCTTCGGCGTCGTATACGGCAACTGGCAGGGACGGCATCGCCTCTTCGCTCAGCAGAGCGGAGGTTCATTTCTGGATGTCACTCCGGACGCAATGGCCTCTCCCTCCCGCGTACGAACCGTGATTGCTGCCGACTTCGACAACGACGGTTACCAGGAGGTCTTCTTTAACAATATCGGCGAACCGAATCGCCTCTTCGCACAGCGGGATGGGTCCTGGGTCCAGATCGACGCGGGAGATGCCACCGAACCGCAAGGGCTGGGCACGGGTGCTGCTGTGGCCGACTTTGACGGCGATGGCCGGCTGGAACTGTTCGTCGCCCATGGCGAGACGGGAGCGCAGCCCCTCTCACTCTACCACAGCCGCGGCGCATCGGATAACCACCACTACATTCGTATTGCGCCACTTACAAAGCACGGCGCACCGGCGCGCGGAGCCGTCGTTACCTGTACCGCTAGCGGTCGCACGCAGCGGCGCAACGTAGACGCCGGCAGCGGCTACCTGTGCCAGATGGAGCCCGTTGCCCACTTTGGCCTCGGCACAACGGACACAGCCGAAGAAGTCGAAGTGCGCTGGCCCGACGGTACGACCCACCGCCTTGAGGAACCCGAAGTCGACCAGCTGCACAGCATCCCCTATCCGAACTAAACAGCTTCGCTGGTTACTGAACAGCTTTGCTGGTTGCTGAACAGTCTAGCTACGAAAGGACTGTCATTAAAAGCCGTCGGCTCGGTGCCCTACGTCCGACCGATGCGCAGCGGGGCCGGCCAGCGGAGCGTCCGAACGCGGTCGGCCTCCCCCCAGGCACGGCGTAGGTCCTCCTCAATCTCGGCGATCGGATCCGCCTCCCGCTCTGCACGATAGCGTTGCGACGCCGACCATGTCCGTAGGTAGCCGACGGTTTCGGCGAGCGTCCAGTCCATGCGCAACTCCACCTCCGGGGCCTCGATCTCGTCGAACGGAAACGGAAGCGACTGATAGCCCGTCTCGATGTGTCGGCGTTCAGGTGGCCAGTACGGACCGACCACATCCTCGTAGTAGCGGCGGAGCACGGGGTTAATCGCACTCGCCTCCGCGTCCCCTTCCGGTACGTGGAAGAGCGAATACGTCCACACTGCAATCACGCCACCCGGACGCAGAACGCGGCGTGCTTCCGGATAAAACCGATCGAGGTCGAACCAGTGCAGCGCCTGGGCGACCGTCACGAGATCCACCGTGTTGTCCGCGATGGAGACGTTTGCCGCCGGCGCCACATGATACTCGACGCGGGCGTGAGGAAGGGCGTGTTTGATTTGCTCTGCACTGGCGTCGGTGGCAATCACACGCTTCGCCCGGCGAGCAAGCGCTATGGCCGCCTGCCCATTTCCCGTCCCGCAATCCCACACGAGATCGAGCGCACGGCATGGAGCCGTAATCGCATCGAACAGGGCGTCCGGATACGTCGGGCGGAATCGCGCGTAGTCGGCGGCATGGCCGGAGAAATGGTCGTCGAAGGCGTCAGACACGGTCGTCACGGGCCGGTAATCGTGCGGTAGAGATCGATACTTTTCTGCCGGAGATCATCGAGGGAGCCATCGTTCTCCACGACGTAGTCCGCCCGTCGCCGCAGTTCATCCTGGGAGAGCTGGTGGCTCATTCGAGCGCGCACCTCGTCTGGCGTCGTGTCGTCTCGATCGACCACCCGCGCAATGCGCTCCTCGTCGGGAGCCACCACGACGGCGACGGCGTCCAGGTGCTTATCACCACCGGACTCGAAGATCAGCGCGGCCTCATGCACAAGCACCTCCACGCCCTCGTCCCGTGCTCGCTCGGCCGTTTTCGCGAACGCCTCGTGGACGCGAGGGTGAACGATCGCGTTGATCTTCTCCACGTTCTCTGGAGAATTGAACACCACATCGGCCAGGTACGCGCGATTCAGCGATCCATCCTCCTGATAGCTGTCGTCGCCAAATGCGTTCGTGATGTCGTCGCGGATCCCGTCGTGCTCCGTCATCAGGCGCCGGGCCTCCAGATCGGCGTAAAACACGCGGGCTCCCTGTTCGGCGAGAAAACCACAGACGGTCGTCTTTCCACTTCCAATGCCACCGGTTACGCCGAGTGTTGTCATGCGAGGAAAAATGTTGAACTGGATACGGATGATATAGACGAAACGTGCCGGCTCCATCCCCGCTATGACGGCGGACGGACCGGCACGATGGCGTGTGGCGCGTGGGTCGAACAGGTTTATCCTCGCCCGACGAACATCACAGCAGGAAAACGGCGGGGATCACCCGGGAGGCCAATCCATCCGACGTCCGCCCAGGAGGTGTAGATGCAGGTGATAGACGGTCTGACCTCCATCGTCGCCGCAATTGATGACGGTCCGATAACCATCCCGTAGACCTTCGTCTCGGGCGATATTGCGGGCGGCGATGAAGAGATGACCGACGATCTCACGGTCTTCCTCCTGTAGGTCGTCGAGGCTCGGGATGGGCTTTCGCGGCACGATCAAGATGTGCGTGGGTGCCTGCGGATTGATATCCCGAAAAGCAACGCAGTGGTCATCGTCGTAGACGATATCTGCGTCTACTTCGCCATCGATAATTTTCTGAAACAGCGTTGGTTCCGACATGGCGTCGTGGAATAAGGAGACGGTCGGACGGTTCATTCGGCAATATAGGAGGCGTCAAAGCGGAAGAGCAAGACCATGCAGCCCCGAAGAACGAGTCATCAAGTATACAGATTTTACCCCGATTCGTACCGACGGGCCAGATGGGACGCATTCTGTGCCACTAATACTGAATCCAAATGATCGTGTCCAGATGTCGGGCCTCGGATGTGAGGTCGATTCGATCGAAAAAGGGGCAAGAGACGCAGGAATCAACATTTTCTGGTACCCTCAAGCCTACGAAACGCTTCCAATGACGATCGTGACCCCCGACATTGTCAATTTGGGTTAGGCATGAATCGAAACCTATTTCGACAAAACGGCGCATGGTCATATCGTTTTCCCCGACGTCGTACCCGAGGGGGGGATGATCCCTGCCTAAACCGAAGCGTTCCTCTTCCAACCTCCCGGTCTTGTTCTCGAACGTCCCGTTTGCAAAACGTACAGGCACACTCTCCCTGAATGTCCTTCGTATTGAAGGCTGAATTGCACGTCCGTCAGCGTACCGACCGAGATGTGCTGGATACAATCCTCGTCGAATTGGACAGCCCCGCACGTCGCGGGTTGCTCAGGAGGACCTACTGCCTGCAAATCGCGAGGACGTCAGGTGGCAGTCACCAGATGTGGAGAAAGATCGAGCGCATCCAGCATGTCGCTCACCTCGTCCCGGTAGAGACCGTTCATGAGCACGACCAGATCGGGCTGTAGTTCGACCAGAGCCTCGGGCGCCACAATCGGTTGCCCCGTGCCGGCAACGAAGCGTCCCTGCTTCGATGGGTTGATATCGACAATGGCCGGGACCGCCCGAGCCGCCGGGACCGCATTCAAAAACGTCACGCCTTTGGACCCCGCGCCCCACAGGACAACCGTCTCGCCTTTCTGGGCGGCCTGTGACAGCGTTTTACTCCAGCGGTCGTGCTTCTCATGGTAGCGTTTGGAAAAGCCGTCCACCCGGTTGCGGAGTACCCGTTCGTGTCCAGCAACATCGGTATCCGGTTGCTCGGGAGGCAATCCGGAAACCGCGGGTCGCAAGTCCACGCTCAGGTACTGACCTCCGAACGACTCCTCCATGCGGAGTACATCGAAGCCGGTTTGCCGCGCCAGCTCTCGGATCGACTGCGGCGTGTAATACGACACGTGCTCGTAGATGAGGTCCCAGATCGCTCCCTTCCGGAGCATGAAGTCCGCATTCGGCACCTCCAGATAAACGACCGTATCGGAGTGCCAACGGGAGGCCTGGCGGATCGTCCGCATGAATAACAGTGGCTCCGAAATATGCTCCAGCACGTGGCGGCAGGTGATCAGTCGGGCCTCGATCTCGGCGTACGCGCTTCTGTATTCGTCCGGGATAATGGTGATGCCGCGACCGACGGCGGGGTCCACGTTCTCGGAATCATAGCTCGGATCGAAGCCCACGCCTCGGTTATTTCCGGCCTCGCACATCAGCGTTAGAAACTCGCCGTTTCCGCAACCGATGTCTGTCACCGTTTCACCACGAACATCGTACGTGCGAACGAGACGACGGGCGAGCTCAGAAGCAAAGGCCTGAAACCGAGGCGAATGGTGCAGCGAGTTCTCGTACGTCTGCGAATAGGCAATCCGCGTGGAATCGAACGCAGCGTTGAACAGGTGACCAGACGCGGGAGAAAACACGAGGTCGATGTCATCCCGCTCGGCGACCATAGCGTCCTCTCGGCTGTCGTACAGTACATTACACAGGACCGGCACCTCCCGGATCGACAAAACGGGTGTTGTGTCTCTTGTCTTCGTAATCGGACACACCGAACCGTCGTGCGCGTCGACCACCGGCATCCCTGCAGGCTCGGATTGCTGTCGTAGCGTACGTGCAGACGGGTCTTCATCTACATGCCAGATATCCGTCTCCACGCCAAGGTCGGTAAGCTGTTGTTCGATTTCGGAGCGATAAATCGGGTTCATGATGAGCACGACGTCCGGATCTAGCATTGGCACCTCGTCCGGCGACAGTACCCGATGGGCGGTACCCGGCAAAAAGTGGTCGTGCTTGTACGGGTTCACGTCCACCACGCCCGCGACTTCATCCGTCAGACCGAGCGTTGTGAGAAACGCAACGGCCTTCGATCCACCTCCCCAGATGAGGACGCGCTGCCCCTCCCGGCTCACCTCTTTCAAAAGCGTCTGCCAGCTGCGAATGCGCGGCTTCACCTTCCGAGCGAACCGTGCAACGTCAGACGCAATCTCCGCGGGCGACTCCTCGAGTGGATGCGATGCTCCAACCCGCTCCTCCTGAAGGCGCGGGTAGGCTTCGATCATCAGATACTGATCGTCGTAGTCGGTCCACAGATCCGTCACCGTGAAACCGGCACGACGAAAGAGACGGGCGAGCGACCCCGGGCTGAAGTAGGAGCAATGTTCGTGGTAGATGTCCCAGAAGGCCACGTCTCGCAGAACCCGCCGCATCTCCGGCACCTGAAAGAAGACCGGCACGTGGCTTTGATCGCCGATGCCGTTGCGAACCATCCGGACAAAGCCCTCCACATCCGGAATGTGCTCGAGCGTCATCTTGCAGCACACCGCGTCGGCATCGACATTGTCACATGCCTCCGAGTAAAAGTCGCGCACGAACGTAATGCGCTCTGCCGCGGGATGCTGATTGCGCTCCGGTCGATACGCGGGGTCGAATCCGATTCCGGTATTGTCGCCCATCTCGCACAGAAGCGTCAGAAACTCCCCTTTTCCACACCCGATTTCCAGAATATGCTTGTTGCGCAGGTCGAACCGGTCGATCACGTCCTGCGCAAGGCGACGATGAAAAGCATTGAACGTCCCAGAGAATCCCTGCGTCTCTTCATATTTCTCCGTGTACTGAATGCTCTCCGCGTCGAACGCCCGGTTCGTGATGAACCCACTGTCTTTGCAGAGGACGAGTTCGATGTCACCGGTTGGAAACGTGCGTGCCTCATCCTCCGAATCGACGAGGAGAACGCTGTTTACCGGTACATCATGCACCGAAAAAAACGGATCTTCGTCGGATGCCTGAAATGGTGACTTCGGCACATCCGCAGAAAGAGAGGGAGAAGATGACATAGCAGAAGAGATAGACATGAACGCAGGCCTCACGACCGACCGGCAGGATGAGCGAGAAGATGTTCGACGCACCACGCGTTGTTTCGATAGCTTTGCGGGAGCAGTTCAACCCGATACTCGGCCGCGACCAATCGATCCTGGATTGCCTGCTGTCGAGCCCTGAGGGTGTCTTCTTCGGCGGCGTCGACCTCACAAATGAGAATCGGCCGGCGTGTGCGCAGAATCGACGACATGCTGTCGAGAACAACGAGTTCGGCTCCCTCCACGTCGATCTTGATCACATCCGGTGCAGGAAGCCGACCCGCCTCCACCTCTTCATCGAGGCACACAGCACGAACAGTGATCTCACCTTTCGCATCGGGCGGAGGCTGGAGTTCCTCGCGGGCGAGCGTGGCGCCCCCCGGATGTTCGGCCAGCGTCAAGGTGATCGTCCCGGATTCTTCAGCGACAGCGCCTTCCACGACCTGAATGTGATCGAACGTGTTCAGCGACGCATTCCGGCGAATCAGGCGGGCATTTTCGGGCACCGGCTCGAACGAGTACACACGACCGCTCGACCCGACGGCACGGGCGGCAATCAGAGAGAAAAACCCCACATTGGCTCCGATGTCGTATGCCACGGCCCCTGGCCTGAGTACGTCCATCAGAGCACGTTGCACGGGCATCTCAGCCGTTCCGTCTTGATACACCCGACTCCGACTGGAATCCATGCGAAGCCCCTCGCCGGGCCCATCGGCAATCGTAAATGTGGATCCGTTCCAGATCCGCGTCACGGTGTCGGATACGTCCCGCAGCCGTTTCCAGACCGTACTCATCGTCGTTTGTCTCATGCCGATTGTCCGAATTGAAGGGATTCCTCGTGGACAGCGTCCTCGCGACCCGAACACACGAAGCGACGGAACGCGCTGCCGGTGTCATTGCCGTACTCCCAGTTCACCACCAACCCCACTCGGCGGATCTGCATTGGGTTTATGCCCGGATACACGTCCGACCACGCCCGGTAGAGCACAGGCTCACCGTTCAGCCGAACGACGTAATGATCACCGTTGCTATCGACGCGCAGGCAATACGGGACGCCGGCCTCAAGGCGGTCGCCGACATTGGTCCACACGGCGCGATAAAGGTCATCGGTGCCATCGAGCCGGAAGAAGGAGGAAATCGATCGTCCGATTTTCCACGGGTCGAGGTACGTACTCACGATCAGATAGCGATCGTCGTCCTCCCAGAAAACGACTCCTGCGCGGCCCCGATGGTGCGCATCCCCCTCGTCGCCGGGCGGCATCACGTCGATCTCGATGCTCGCACATGTCGGATCGCCCCACGGAATCGTGTAGAGCGTGCGCTCGGGATTCGGCTCATCGAGGGTCGCCCGCACGACGGCTCCCTGGTCCGGCACAGCATCGATCAGACCGCCTCCCTCTGTCCGCGTCCATCGAATGTCGGCACCCGGCACCATCCGCCCTTCCAACTCCTCGGTATCATCGGTCGAAAAATCATCCGTAATCGTCGTTGCTACCGGCGGCGGTGTCCATGCGATGTCGCCCAGAAGCGCGTCCGGTAAAGGCACCTGTCGCGGATGCACCTCCAGGTTGGTCAGCAGCACGGGCACGCCGCCCATCGTCTGGCCGTTGCCGGGGCCGGTTGGCGTATCTTTTCGACACAGAATACCAACCCCCGACGCCGATCCATCGGTCGAGTCGTAGGTGGGCCCGTCGAACAGCAGGCGCCCGTTCCACGCGGCCTGAAACGATGTCCCGTCATCGAGCACCTGAAGTGCACCCGGTACGCCATCTCCAGTAAGATCGTCTGTTGCGATCTGCTTCCATTTCCCGTGCGCGACCGTGTAAAGGTACGCCTTGTCGGAACCGATCAGCACACACCGAAACGTGTATGGATCGCTCATGCGAAACGTCAGCCCAGTCGTCCACGGAGCCGACAACCGGTCGATCGTGACGTGCATCAGCCCAGGTGGCTCCGGTACCTGTTGCCAGAGCTGCGCGCTCGGAACCAGTGGCTTGATCCCGCGATCGGTCCGCATGAAGCCGCCGCGGTCGAGTGCCCAGGAGGTCCCCCGCTCCGGCGCGGTCCGTTCCGCTTGTCCGGTGCCCGTGAGATCGTCCGCGAGCAGGATATTTTCGTCGGATGCGAACCAGTCATCCGCGACATGAACGGACGAGACGCGCGTATCGACGCGGAACCCAATCTCTCCGAGAATGCTCTGCGTGAGGGCCGGTGCAACCCGAGATGCAGACGCGACGGTATCGATGGCGACAGGTCGCGCCGATGGAGCAGCGGCGAGCCCCTTCACGTCCGGGAGCGAGGCCACGTAGTACACCGCACCGTGCGGCCGGAGCCGACAAACGAGGTACAGCGGCACATTCTGGACAGCGTGCACGACGGGAAGCCAGCGTTCGTCAACACGCGCGAGAAGGGTGCCGTTTTGCAAATCCCCTGCCCGCATCAGAAAGCCATTCTGTATCCGATCCGGGTGAAGGTCATCGTCCGCGGGCCACCATCCCGTCGCCATGTTCTCTTTCAGGGGAGGCCAGTCGATCTTGTGGGGCACATCCGCTCGAAATGCGCGCTCGAGTCGTCCCGGTATCCAGGCCCACGGAATGGCAGACGTCTCCCTCTGACCGGCGGTCCAGCGACGAACGGTGCCCCGAATCCGACGCTTCCACCAACCGGTCCGCGTAAACGTATGACAATAGCTCTCGGGCCAGGTCTGCGAGCTGTTATGCCCGTTCACCATGCACACGGCCAGCGTTCGACCCCTCTGCCGCGTCATTGCGTCGTACGCCAATGCCTCCCGGTTCCAACCCGGGATGTCGGGACACGCAACGCGAAGGTGCCCGCGATCGATGCTGAGATGATCGCCCGCGTCTTTCCCCCAGCGACGCATCCCTTCGGGCGTCCGGCTTCCAACAACCGCTCCCGGCGCACGATCGTCGTCAAAGGAGTCAACAAATCGTGGACGCACCCGATGATCGCGAGTCTGCGTTGAGACCGAAACGTCGCGCTCGGAATCTGTCGATGTGAGGAGGTCAGACATGACACTCGGTCGTCTGTGGAGAGGCAATGTCGCTCTGACTTAACGGGGATCGGTGGTCGCTGCCGGGCTCGTAGGTCCACGAGGCGAAGAGCTCCACATCATGAAAAAAGCAATCGAGGAAGTCCCCACCTGCGATGTCCTGCAACACCGGCCAGTCGGGATCGCCGTTGAGGGATGAAACCTGCGATTGATGGCAAAACAGGGCCGCACGCTTACGATCGATCAGGTTGCCAATGAACACCGCACTCGTTAGCCGTCGCATGGTCGGTAGGCCGAGGATCGCTGTATTCGGTTCGAACCAGGTCCGCAAGCCTGTTCGCTTCGGCCGGATACGCAGGCGCACCCACGGCCACCGCGCCCAGAACCAGATCGGGTACTCGTGCACGCGAACAGGGCGTCCGCACCGTCGCAATGCAGCGATTACGATGTCAAACGTCACCTCGTGATCGGACGGTCCGTCGTTCGCAAGTGGCAGAAAAATGTCGTTCGGCTGCCGATCGATGAGTAGCGCCGTCACCGCCTCGATGGCTGCGTCGAACGAGTCCGACAGCGCACCATCCGCATATCGTAGAAAGTGAACGGCTTCGGAATCGCAGCCAAGGTCCTCTGCCGCTGCGAGGGCTTCCTTTTCGCGTATGGCAACGAGACGATCGGCTCCAAACAGGCGACCGTGCGAGCGATGCCCATCCGTCATAAATACGAGGTCGACGGGAATCCCGTGACAGCGCTTTTGGAGAATCGTCCCTCCGCATCCGAGTGATTCATCCTCTGGATGCGGAGCAAAGACCATGGTACGCCGATCAAGATCGGCCTCCGTGAGTCGGTGCGCCCTCCGATGAAGCCGCGAGCGCAGACCTTGTATCCGGGGGATGTCGACAGGAGGTACGTTCATTAAGCCATGCTAAGAATCGAATGACGAGACCTGAACGCGGGTCTCATCGTTCATGAACGATGGAATTTGAGCATCGGATGCTCCCGAGAAGGCCACTTCGTACGCTTCCAGCAATCTCTGCACGACCCGATCCCAATCAAAGCATTCCCGAACCCGTAATCGTCCAGCTTCGCCCATCGCGCACCGCAGGGAAGGGCTCTGATACAATTCAAGGATGGCATCCGCGAGCTGGCGTGAGTTATCCGGTGCGACGATGCGCCCCGTTTGATTGTTGATGATGATCTCCGTGAGCCCACCAGTCCGCGCCGCGACCACAGGTAGACCGGCCGCCATCGCCTCCACGACTGGCATGCCAAACGCTTCGCTCAACGAGGGGGCGACGAGCACGTCCGACTTCTGGTAATACGACGTAATCTCTTCGTGCGGAATCCGGCCGACGAAGTCCACGGTGTCCGGCAATTTCAACCGCACCACTCGTTCAAGATGCTCTCGGTACATACAACGACGCCGACGCTCGGAAGCGTAGAATCGATGGAGTGACCGCACGATCGGGTCATCGCTCACGCCGACGAGGTACTCATACGGAACCGGGTAATGCCCACCTACGATGGTAAGTTTGATGTTCGGCACCACGTCCTGAAGACGGATCATCGCCCGCAGCAAGACGTGGACGCCCTTTTCGGGCGAAACGCGACTCACGAAGAGCAAGCGGAAGACATCCTCCCTACTTGGATCCTTGCTATCCGAATGACGGGTGGACGGGGCACACGTGAAAGCCTGTGTATCGACGCCGTTATACACTGTCGTGATGCGACGGTCGTACTCGGGGTGCGCGTCCCGAACCCCGCTCGAAACGTGGTCACTGCACCCGATGACGAGGTCCGTGCGTTTTAGTCGGCCCGCGATGGTAGCATGGTCCACCTGGTTCAGCCAGTCGCAGTGCATGTGGAGCACCGTACGCACGTCCGGGTTGAGCATCCGGATAATCGGGATGAACTGGGAGAAATTGTGGACGTGCACGATGTCGCAATTGCGCCGACGCAGATCCCATGCGATCCACAAGATGTACCCCAGGTAGCTCGTCATTCTTGCAAATGACGGAAGCCTCGTCGAGTCGCCGCCGAGCGGATGACGAACCCGACGGAGCACACGATCTACCGTCTCCGTCGCCCGCATCCACGTCTTCGGAATGTAGACGTACTCGGCGCCGTCGTGGTCGACCGACCGGAGGCGATGGTCCGACTTTCCAGGCGAATACACGACGACACGATTCGCTGGCGTCAGGCGCTCCACGACTTCGGAGGTCCAGATGCCTAGCGATCCACGCCGCCTCAATGGATGCAGTTCATGCCACGGCTGCGCCACGAAGGCAATGTTCATAGCGATCTCGTGGATGTCGTCGAAACGGACGAGCCGGAAGGCGTGGCACCCGGAAGATCCTGAGTGCTTGGACCCTCAACAATGTGCGGATCCGGGATTGGGATGATGAACTGCCCTCCCTTCCCGCGATATGCGCTCTGCTGAGTCATAATCTCCTCCGCGAAGTTCCACGCGAGGATCAGGGCGTATTCTGGCGCATCCGCTGCAAGCTTCTCCGGCGGATAAATCGGCAGGTGGTTTCCGCTCATGTAGCATCCCTGCTTCGCGGTGCTCAGGTCGACGATGTAATCGAGAAGGCCGTCGTCGATGTCGCAATAGCTCAGGAGCGTATTCGCTTTCGCAGCGGCCCCGTACCCGACTATTCGTTGTCCCTCCGCACGAAGCGAGGTCAGAATGTCCAGCAGTTCTGTCCGGATTGATTCGACCCGGTCAGCGAACGCTTCGTAGAACGCCACGGTGTTTACCCCGCGCGCCTGCTCCATCTCAAGAAGCTCCGTGACGGATGTGTCCACCTTTTCTTCCCGCTCGACGCGGAGACGAAGTGAGCCGCCGTGGATGGGTACCCGCTCGACGTGGTTCAAGTACAGGCCATGCCGGGTAAACAGGCGATCGAGAGCCGTAACGGAGAAATAGCAGAGATGCTGGTGGTAGATCGTGTCGAACTCGCAGTGATCGACCAGATCCACGACATACGGGACCTCGATCACGGCTCGACCATCGGGCTTCAACAACATCGACATCCCGTGGACAAACCCATTCAGGTCTTCCACGTGCGCCAGTACATTGTTCGCCAATACCAGATCGGCGCGAATGCCGTCCGAAACCAGCGACCGCGCGAGGTCCTGTGAGAAAAAGTCGCAGCGCGTAGGGATCCCGCGCTCGATGGCCTTTGCGGCCGGCCCGAACGCCGGGTCGATCCCGAGCACGGAAATGCCATCTTCGACGAAGTGACGGAGCATGTAGCCATCGTTGCTCGCGAGTTCGAGCACGAAGCTGTCGTCGTCTAGCTCCATCTCCTGAATCAGACGCTTTGCACTCCTCTCAAAATGAGCCATCAGCGACGGCGACACCGACGAATAGTACGGGTAGTCGGCGGAGAAGAGAACACGCGGATCGACGGTCTCATGGATTTGCGCAAGCCCGCAGTCTGGGCACACCATGAGCGTGAGCGGAGCCATCGGTTCCGGCTCGTGCAGCGTGTCATCCGTGAGCAGGCGATCCGCTAGCGGCGTCATGCCGAGGTCGAGCACCTGTTCGACGGCTGCTGACTCGCAGGAGCGGCAGGCCGCCTCCGTGGTGTAGAGGGACGTGGAGGAAAACGAATCAGTCATGGGACCGTGCGGGGGTTAATGGAACGGTGGAAAAAACGGATGACGTCGCTCCTCGCTATAAGGGAACGCGCACGTCGGAATCGGCGGGCCGTTGACGGACGGTCCACCCTTCTGCTCGACCCGATGTGACGGTTGAGCCGTCAGGAGCCGGCGCGGTGGATCCCTGTTGGTCGACATCCTCCATCCCCCCAACCGAAGGCTGAGTACAGACCTGGCTTTGGAACGGCCTGCCGACGAAATTCTTGGCCTCCTTCTTCAAACTCGAGAGCCAGTCCGTCCCCCAGACGCCCACAACAAGCAGGCATTGAACGGCCTTATCGAGGGGCATCCCCGAGCGCCACGCCCGCAGCACAGCCAGCACGGACTCGCGTAGCAATCGCGACTTGGGATAAACCCGTTGCTTCGTGCTATTTCGCGTATCGAACCACGCCTGTCGCTCCTGCATCTCCGTCCGGATCGACCGTTCGTCGTGATCGCGCGCGACGAGGAGGCACTCTGGAATCTCTGCAAACCGACCTACCATCGCGAGTTCGGCAAGCAGAACCTGGTCCGACTCCACATACGACCCGATCCGATGCGTGCCGTTGAGAACGGACCGGCGGATGAGTCCAAAAACGGGGTAGCATCCATGCCCACCCCGAATCAAGTGACCGTACAGCCGCTCGGACGGTGATTCTTCCAGCAGGAGAGGACTCATGCGGCGAATCGTCCGTTGACTGCCATCTGCCCTGATGACGCGTGTCCGAGGCGCGCAGAGAACGACCGAGGAATCTGCATCGAGAACCTCCACGCACTTTTCGAGATAGGTCGGCTCGAGAAAATCATCGTGAGCGGCCCATTTGAAGTAGGCGCCTCTCGCCAGCGCCAGTGTCCGGTTGAAGTTCGGCGCCGCTCCAAGATTCCGTCGATTACACCGGTAGTGAACGCGAGGATCTTTGGACGCGAAGCGCCTGCAGATCGCCCCGGTGTCGTCCGTCGAGGCATTATCCGAAATAATCAGCTCAAAGTTTTCGTACGTCTGCGATAGAATCGACTCAATCGCCTCTCGGACATACGTTTCGCCGTTATATACCGGAAGACCAATGCTTACGTAAGGGACATCCATCTCTTTAATCATGTCGTTGGAGGCACATCCGCGGTTGCCGCGTGAATCCGTGTCGGACATCAGGCGATCGCTCGGGCCTGTGCCGTCCATCTCAACGTTTCGTCAAGTAAGCCCTGCTTTTGCAGCTGCTGAATATGGGCCAGCCGCTTGTATCGTGGACCCTCGAAATCCTCCAGCTTAACTTCCTGGGCCGTGAAGGTGTCGTACAACTCGCGCGCTCCCTTCTCGAGCGTCCACTGCGGCTCAAACTCGGGTAGCACGCGGCGTATCTTCTCACAGTTGACTCGATACGTTCGCTCGTCGGGCCCAGCGTCTTCCGCAAAGCCGATCTCCGTATTCGGAACGGTGTCTCGGATAACCTCGGCGATCTCGCGGATCTGAAAGTTTTCGTCTGTCCGCCCCACGTTGAAAGCCTCGTCGTGGATGAGATCACGATCCGCATCGAGGGCGGCGATGAAGGCAAGCGAAATGTCGCCGATATGGGCGATCGGGCGCCAGGGCGTACCGTCGCTCTTCAGAAAAACCTCCCCAGTCGCCATCGCCCAGGCCGTGAGATTATTGACGACCAGATCGAATCGCAGACGTGGCGATACGCCGTACGCCGTCGCGTTGCGCAGGTAGGTCGGAGAAAAGTCGTCGTCCGCCAGCCTGGACAATTTCTTCTCGACGTTGACCTTCGATTCCCCGTACGGCGTGACGGGATTGAAATCGGCGGTTTCGTCGATAAAATCGTCTCCTGCAGCACCGTACGTACTACACGAAGATGAAAACAGGAATCGCTCGACGCCCTGCGACTTCGCTAGTTTGGCTAGCCGGATCGTCGCCTGTTCATTGATCTGATAGGTCAGATCGGGGTCGAGATCACCGAGCGGATCGTTTGACAATCCGGCCAGGTGGATCACTGCATCGATGTTGCGGAAATCCTCAGGCTGGGCATCTCGAATGTCTTTTTGGATGGAACGGACAGACCTGGGATCGTGGCCGAAATTGGATCGACGATAGAGATCGGAGTCCATGCCGATCACTGTGTGGCCCCGTTCCAGAAGCATGGGAACGAGACAGGTACCGATGTAGCCGAGGTGGCCCGTGACGAGGATACGCATGACGTGCGTTCAGGGAGAGAGTCGAAAAAGGGTGGTGAATCGAGTGCTGTCGGAGAGCGCTCCGCTACGAGGTATAGCTATTTTCCAGGGATTGCCCGAACGTCAAGAGGCCCGTTGATACGATCTCCTTGTCGTCGGACCAGATCTTCCACGGCGCATCTCCACTCTGCCAGTAGTTTTCCAGGATGTGCTTCTCACGGAGGGTATCCATGCACTGCCAGAACGCAGTGTGCCGATACGCCATCAGCTCCCCATCTCTCGCGAGCCCCTCCAGGGGTTCATGCTCCCAGACGGTCTCGTCGCCGTCGATGTAGTCAAAAACGCCCGGCTCCAGAACAAAAAAGGCGCCGTTGATCCAGCCTTCGCCCAGCTGCGGCTTTTCCGTAAAACGGTGAATCCGGCCGCTCTCATGATCCATTTCGATGTGTCCATAACGGGCCGGCGGCCGCACGATCGTCATCGTCGCCAGCTTGTTATGGGATCGATGAAAATCCAGAAGCGCATCGATGTCGATGTCCGCGACTCCGTCTCCCCAGGTTAGCATGAACGTGTCATCTCCCAGAAACGGCGCCAGACGTTTGATCCGCCCCCCGGTCTGGGTCGAAATCCCTGTATCGACGAGATCCACGGTCCAGGACGGCCGCTTCGCTCCACGCGTATCCACCGTTCCGCGTCCGATATCGACGGTAAGATTTCCACTCAAGGAGCAGTAGTCCACCATATACTTTTTGATCACTTCTCCCTTATACCCGAGAGCGATCACAAAGTCAGTGTGATCGTAGTGCGCATAGATCTTCATGATGTGCCAGAGGATGGGATGCCCGCCGATCTCTACCATCGGCTTCGGTTTGACTTCCGTCTCTTCTGCAATGCGGGAGCCCCTTCCCCCGGCGAGAACAGCAACTTTCATGACTATCGGTTCAGAAAGATTGAAGGTGTGCGAATGACCTCGTTTCGCTCTGATCCGACATCTGCGGACCGCATGATCAAGACGAGTCGCAACTATGGTACGAAACCACCCACATGTCTAAGGGCATGGTTATGGCGTCTCACCCATGATCCTGTAGAGCGTCGTGGCGCGCCTATTCGATAGAGCGGGGTCCTAGAAAGTCTTACTCTCCTGTAAGCAATTATTCATCTGGCGTAGGGTACGTGGATTGCACCGCGATTCTTGTCGCCAAAACGCGAGACGGGAACGACCGCTTTTACGTAAAGGTAGCTCTTTTCCGCGCTCTCGTCGACGGTTTCCCCAGTGCCATGGCTCGTGCTACACCTCACTGGCTTCACGAAATTGATCATACAGCCGACGTGGGAATTAACGTCACGGCCCCGGACCGTAACACGCTCTACGAGCGAGCGGCCCTCGGGACATTTGGCGTGCTTACGGATCTTACGACGGTAGAGGAGCGGATGTCGAAGAAAGTTACGGTCGAGGCGTCAGATCCAGAGAGACTCATGGTTCGATGGCTCTCCGAGCTCAATTTTCTCCACACCACCAAGCATCTCCTTTTCTCCCGATTCGATGTGGAGGTGTCTGGGCCGGACGACGCCCTCACCCTGCGAGCAGCCTGCCACGGTGAGCCGATTGATCGGGACCGACATCCCGTCTACACCGAGATCAAAGCTGTCACGTACCATGACATGAAGATCCAGCACCACGACAACATCTGGGAGGTGCAGGTCATCTTTGATCTGTGACGCTCAGGCAACCTCCGGCCCATTCCAGGCGCACGATCATCCACTGCCCGGCACTGATCTGACAACACCTGCCGTCGCGTCAGCGTACTCTCCATCCGCTACTTCTCGACCCGCACCGCGTGACGACATGGCCGACTACGACATCGAGAAAATCGACGACTTTCGGTGGCGCCTTCCGAAAACCGGTGGGATGCGCGTTCCGGCGATCCTGTACGCGACGGAGGATATGCTGCCGGATATTCTCTCCGACGATGCGCCCCAGCAGGCGAAAAATGTCGCGCATCTTCCCGGCATCGTGAAAGCCTCCCTGGCCATGCCCGACATCCACTGGGGCTACGGATTCCCGATTGGCGGTGTGGCTGCGTTCGACCCGGACGATGGCGTGATCTCCCCCGGCGGCGTCGGCTACGACATCAACTGCGGCGTCCGACTGATGGCGTCGAAGCTGACGGTAGACGACCTGGACCGTCGCAGCCGCGAACGCCTCGTCGACCACCTCTTCCGGCGCGTGCCGACCGGCGTCGGGTCCTCCGGCGCGATGCGCGTCGACGACGCCGAGCTGCAGCGGGTCCTCCAGCGCGGCGCCGAATGGGCGGTCAACGACGGGAAGGGGTCGCAGGCCGACCTCGACGTCATCGAAGAACACGGACGCGTGGGCGGTGCCGACCCCGATGCCGTGTCGGGTCGAGCGCGTGAACGCGGCCTCGATCAGATCGGCACGCTCGGCTCCGGCAACCACTTTCTGGAGGTCGGATACGTCTCCGAAATCCTGGACGAGCGCGCCGCCCGCGTCATGGGGCTCAACAAAGGCACCGTCACGGCCATCATCCACTCCGGCTCGCGCGGCTTCGGCTACCAGGTCTGCGACGACGCGCTCTCGGACATGGACAAGGCGATGAAAAAGTACGGGATCGAGCTCCCCGACCGGCAGCTGGCCTGCACGCCGATCCCCTCACCGGAAGGACAAAAATATCTCGCCGGCATGCGCTGCGCCATCAACTATGCGTTCGCCAACCGACAAGTCATGGCGCACAACACGCGACTCGCATTCGAAGACGCCCTCGACCTGTCGCCGCGAGAGCATGGCCTCTTTACCGTCTACGAGGTCGCGCACAACATCGCCAAGTTCGAGAAGCACACCGTCAACGGTAGCAAACAGGAGGTCTGCGTCCACCGGAAAGGGGCTACGCGAGCCCTTCCCGCCGGTCATCCGCTCGTTCCGGGGCGCTACCAGAAAGTCGGGCAGCCGGTCCTCATCCCGGGCGACATGGGACGCTATTCGTACGTCCTCGTCGGAACCGACCGGGCTATGGAGGAAACGTTTGGAAGCACCTGCCACGGCGCAGGCCGCCAGATGAGCCGACGGAAGGCCCGGAAAACAGCGGGCCACCGAAACATCACAGCCGAGCTCGCGAACGAGGGCATCGTCGTCCGGGGCCAGAGCGACCGCACGGTGCGTGAGGAGATTCCGGAAGCGTATAAGGATGTCACCGACGTGGTCAAAGCGGTCGAGGGCGCCGGGATCTCAAAGGCCGTCGCCCAACTGCGCCCGCTGGGAGTGATTAAGGGGTAGGAGGAGGGGTTCAGAGTTCAGGGTTCAGGGTTCAGGGTTCAAAGTTGGTCGGTGGCCGCTTTGGTCGTGGCGACATCAGGGATATGCAAATCTAAGCTAGAGTCACTGTTGCCGATTCCGTGATGGGCGGTGATGTTACGCACCAGGAATGTTGCTTTTTGCCTTCATTTCCACAGTGACCCGTACGAAAGAGGCGAGGCTCGAATGTCATGCCTCCGATTCTCATCGTAGCATTACCGCTTGACGGCATCAGAATCTGTTTGGCAAGTAGCTCGGCAGTCTGGGTCTACTCAAAGAAGGTAGCCTCGTGGGAGACACAGTGGGCGAGATCCACGAAGTCACAGCGCTGGGAGCGTAGCGACCGAGTGCCCTTGGGGTGGACCTGGACAATGCGCCAAACAAGTTCTCAACGGTATACTATCTCTGGGGTAGGCCAGGAGCGTTTCGTCACACGTCTAAGCCACGGAGCGCCATACGGATGACTTGATGCTTCTGCAGAAAAGGTTGTCTGACATTCACCCTCGTGCTGTGAGATATCAGGCAGCCAGTAGTTTCACCTCCGGCGATCCGAGATCTTTATCACCGAAGGCTTTCAACCTGTTCATGTCCGGTACCTAGACGCCACTCCACAGAGTTGATGTGGCCGGTTACCCCCGTATCCGAGCCGTACCGCCAATCCCACCGAACTCTGAACTGTGAACGCTAGGTACCGGACAGTTTGGTTCCACCACGGAATGGTTCCGTGCGACTTCGAGAAACGGACCGCGTCAGCCCCACACGTCTCGGAAACGAGGCGTTATCGTCGAGAAATGACGCACTCTCACACTCCCATACCCACATACTCCCGTCCATGTCGGCGCAGCCGCGCCGGGGAATGTGGACGTGACGTGGGTACCAGTGAAAGTGTCCGGTAGCTAACTCTGAACGTTGAACTCTAGCTACCGGACAGTTTCAGATTTGATACAAAACGGCTGTTGCATCACCGGCGACGCACACGAAGGTTGAGGGTGGACACCCACTCACTTCTCCGTGTGGACCGATGAGCAACAGCCGACGCCTTCAAGATAGCATCGAGCGAGCCATTTGCCAACAGCTTCCTCCACTGCGTAAGACCCGGAGGCGGAACCTGACCCGCTTTTGTGCGGGCCTTTACGAGGCCGAGCATGTGCACCTGCCCAAGATCGCCGACCGGTGC